>CACLHE010000006.1 GCA_902606665.1 uncultured Pelagibacteraceae bacterium | reverse complement strand
TAATCATGAAATTATTCTTTGATAGAATTAGATACTTTATCTACATTTTCTTCAATATTACCTTTAATTAAGCTTCTTCCCATAATTATTTTATTTGCGCCACTTTTTATACTTTCTATTGGAGTACAAATACGTTTTTGATCATCTTTTGTATCATTTTTCATACGAATTCCTGGAGTAAAAATTAAAAGTTCATTACCTAATATTTCTCTAACAACTTTTGCTTCATGACCAGAACAAACAACACCCACTTGTGTTTCTTTAGCTATTTTTGCTAAACTTTTAACCTGCTGATTTACCGAGTTGTTATTTCCCATATTTTTTAGGTCTTCATCATTTAAGGCTGTTAGGACTGTAACCATCATTATTTTAGGTTTAGATTTTATTTCACTTGCTGCTTTTTTAGCTTTTTCTATCATTTCTTTTCCACCCTGACCATGTATTGTTATGAAACCAAAATTTATATCATCTAGCGCTTTGATTGCTTTATAAACTGTTTGTGGAATGTCTTTTAACTTAAGATCCAACATTAAGTTCGTTACACCTATTTCATTAAATTTTTTTATACCCTCTTTTCCAAAAGAATTCCAAAGCTCTAATCCAATTTTTATGGTGAAAATTTTATTTTTAATTTTTTGGGTAATATTTATTGCTTCTTCTAAATTTGTTGTATCTAAAGCAAGAATAATTCTATTCACTAATTTTAATAGGTATCAGATATTTTGTTTTCAGTAAAATTTTTGTTTAATCTATTGAAAAAATCTTTACTAACTTTCCATTTAATTGCATTTTTTTCAGGTATTTGAACCAATTTTGAATTTCTAGGGTTTCTACCAACTCTAGCTTTTCTTTTTACAATTTTATATGTACCAAATCCTCTAATCTCAATATTTTTACCTTCAGAAAGCGCTTTTGTAACTTCACTAAAAATAACTTCTATGATTTTTTCTATGTCTTTACGAAGAATATTGGGATAAAGATCGCACATTTTTTTTAGTAAATCGGATCTAACCATACTTATGAATATTTATTTTTTATCTTTTTTTAAAACTTTCCCAAGGATATCCCCCAGCACTCCACCTGAATCCTTAGATCCATATTTTTTCACAGCTTCTTTGGTTTACTAGTAATTTCATTTTTGCTTTGGGCTTTATTTCTATTTTTATCTTCGATAATTCTTATAAAGTGATCTGCATGCTGAAGATAGTTCTCACAAGAAGTTTTGTCTCCGGAAGATAAAGCTTCTTTTGCTAAATTATTATATTTCTCAAGTAATTTTTCTGCACTTTGTGTTGGTCTAAAATTATTTCTTGAATGAGTGTTTGTAAACGAACCAGATCTTAACCTTAGTTGGGAATTGCCATTACCGTGGGATTGATGGCTTCTGCCATTTTGGCGTCTTCTAAATCTTCTTGGCCTACGATGGAACATATTGTTTTATTGAAACATCTTATATTTATAATTTATATAAAGGATTTGCATTATTTTATTCACTTATATTTTCATTTGTCAAAATATTTTTTTTCAAATTTAAAAAAACTTCACTTTTGTGCTCATTATGCAACGTACATTATGATTTAAATCATATTCCCGGTTTATTTCCCTATAACCGCAATATCTCAATTGTTTTGAAACTTGGCTATATTGGTTGTGCCCTATTTCTAGTGCAAGCATTCCTCCATTTTTCAGGAGGTATTTAGACTTATAAATAACTTGTTTAACTAGGTCAAGACCATCTCTTCCTCCATCTAGTGCTGATAATGGTTCAAAATTTATTATGTCTTTGCTGAGATTTTTTATCTGCATAGATGGAATATATGGTGGATTAGATATAATTAAATCATATTTTCCTAAATGAAATTTATTTAAATCATAAACCCTAAATTTTGCTCTATTGATTAAACCAATTTTTTTTGAATTTATTTTAGCTATTTCAATAGCTTTTGCTGAAATATCTATTCCTGTTCCCCTTGATAGATTTAGTTCTTTTAGAATAGAAAGTAATATACAGCCAGAGCCAGTTCCGATATCTAAAATATTTATTTTTCGATTTTTAAAAAACTTAATTAGTTTGTAAAGCATAAGTTCAGTTTCAGGCCTAGGTACTAGAGTAGAGTGGTTTACTATAAAATTTTCACTCCAAAACTCTTTTTTTCCTAATATATAGGCTACTGGTTCACTTTTAATTCTTCTATTTATTGCAACTTTGTATTTTTTTATAATTTTTTCAGGAACAATAGCTTTGTTTTTTATTATTAAAAGTTCTTTTTTAATATTCATAATATCTGAAAGAATTAATTCTGCATCTAACTCGTGCGAAAGAATATTATTTTTTTTTAAAATTTTTGATGCTTGTTCAATTGCTTGCTGTACTATCATTTTACTCTTTTAAATTAGCTAATTTTACTTCCTGATCTTGAAGTCTCAAATTTTGGTTGAGTTCATCAAAAGCATCTCCGTTTAAAAACTCTTCTAGTTTGTGTAGCGTCACATTTATTCTGTGATCGGTTATTCTACCTTGTGGGAAGTTATATGTTCTAATTCTTTCCGACCTGTCTCCTGTTCCTATTTGATTTTTTCTATCTTTTGATCGTTCTTTGTCTTTTTTTTCTCTTTCTGCTTCATAAACTCTTGATCTTAAAATTTTCATACCTTTTGCCCGATTTTTATGTTGAGATTTTTCATCTTGATTAGTAACAACAATTCCAGTTGGAATATGTGTAATTCTAACAGCAGAGTCAGTTGTGTTTACTGACTGACCTCCACTACCAGTACTTCTATAAACATCAATTCTTAAATCTTTTTCTTGTATTTTTATATCAACCTCTTCAGCTTCAGGAAGTACGGCTACGGTAGCAGCGGAAGTGTGTACTCGACCTTGCGTTTCGGTCTTAGGTACTCTTTGAACGCGATGTACACCGCTCTCATATTTTAAAAAAGAATAAATGTTATTTCCCTTTATTAACAAAATTACTTCTTTGAATCCTCCTGCATTACTTTTTGATATACTGATTATTTCAAATAACCATTTATTATTTAAACAAACTTTTTCATACATTTTATAAAGATCACCTACAAATAAACCGGCTTCATCGCCTCCTGTTCCGGCTCTTATTTCTAATATGGCATTCTTGCTATCAGCCTCGTCTTTAGGTAAAAGAAATAGTTTTAGTTTTTTAATATATTCTTCTCTTTTTTTTGAAAGCTGAACTAACTCATTTTCTGCTAAGGTTGTCATATCTTTATCACCACCTTTTTCTTCTATAATTTTTTTTAATTCTTTTTTTTCTTTTTCATAACCTACATATGCTCTTGCCTCTTCAATAACTTCACCAATGCTGGAATATTCTTTAGATTTTTTAGCAAAATCTTTTTTATCAATTTGACCAGAAGCAAGTTCTTTCTCTAAATTTTCGTATGTATTAATTATTTGTTGGACTCTTTCTAAGGGTATCATATCTTAATTTAATTAGTTTTAAGTTCTTTAGATTTGCTTTCAACTAAAGCAACGACTTCTTCGATTATTTTATTGCTGGCTACTTTATGATGGGGCAAGCCTGATAAGTACATCATGTGATTACCTTCTCCTCCTCCTGTTAAACCAATCTGAGTTTGCGAAGCTTCGCCTGGGCCGTTAACAACACATCCTATTACTGATAAAGTTATCGGTTCCTTTATATGAGCTAGTTTTTCTTCCAAAATCTTAACAGTATCTATAACAGGAAATCCTTGTCTAGCACATGAAGGGCATGAAATAATATTAACACCTCTATGTCTTAAATTTAAAGATTTTAAAATTTCATAGCCTACTTTGACTTCTTCAACGGGATTTGCTGACAAGGAAACTCTTAGGGTATCGCCAATTCCCTCCATTAGTAAAATTCCTATACCCATTGAAGATTTAACGCTTCCTGATGTAAGGCCGCCTGCTTCTGTAATACCTAGATGTAAAGGATAATCACATTTTGATGATAAAGCTCTATAAGCTTTAATTGATAAAAAAATATCTGAAGATTTTACACTTATTTTAAAATTAAAAAAATCTTCATCTTCCAGAATTTTTATATTTTTCATTGCACTTTCAACTAATGCTTCTGGACAAGGTTCTTTGTACTTCTCTAGTAAATCTTTTTCTAAAGATCCTGCATTAACACCTATTCTCAAAGAACAATTATTATCTTTTGCGGCTTTAAGAATTTCTTTAATTCTTTCCCTTGAGCCAATGTTTCCAGGATTTATTCTTAAACATGCTGCGCCAGAATTTGCAGCTTCAATGGCTCTCTTATAATGAAAATGGATATCTGCAACTATTGGAACTTTAACATATTTTAAAATTTTTTTTAAAGATAACGAAGAAGATTGATCTGGACACGATACTCTTACAATATCAGCTCCTGCCTCTGTAAGTTCTTCTATTTGTTTAATTGTAGCATCGACATCTGTTGTTAATGTATTAGTCATTGACTGTACAGATATTGGGGCGTCCCCACCAACTTCAATTGGTCCGACCTTAATTTTTTTGGTCTTTTTTCTTTTTATATCTCGAAATGGTCTTATGCTCATTAACTTATAAATTTTTAGTTAAGTCCAAATGTTTTGTGTAATGTTTTTACTGCTTTCTGAGTCAAATCTTCTTTGATAAGAACAGAAATTTTAATCTCTGAAGTTGAAATTGCCAATATATTTATTTTTTCATCTGCCAAAGATCTAAACATTTTATATGTTACTCCAGGGTTTGATATCATACCCGCGCCAATAATTGAAACTTTTGCAAGCTTATCATCATGTGTTATTTTATTATAATTTAATTTTTCTTTATCTTTTTCAATTAAATCTAATGTTTTATCTAAATCTTCTCTTTTAATAGTAAAAGTTATATTAGCTTTTTTACCATCTAAAGAAGTATTTTGAATTACCATATCAATATTAATATTATTTTTACCTAAAGGCTCAAAAACATCTGCTGCTACACCTGGTTTATCCACAACCCCAACGATTGAGACTTTTGCATTATTTTTAGCATAGGCTACACCTGTTACCGCATTTTTATGATCAATATCACTTTCAGAGATTATTTTGGTGCCTGATTTTTCTGAAAAAGTAGATTTTACATGGATTGGAATATTATCAATCATAGAAGCTTGGACTGCGTTTGGTTGCATAACTTTTGCACCTAAAGAAGACATTTCTAACATTTCTTCGTAAGATATTTTATCAATTTTTTTTGCATTTTTATTTATAGCTGGATCTGTAGTAAGTACTCCTTCTACATCAGTATAAATTTCACAAGAATCTGTTTTGAAAAATTTTGCAATTGCAACAGCAGATAGATCTGAGCCGCCACGACCTAAAGTAGTAATTCTAATTTCTTTTGAAATTCCCTGAAAACCTGCAATGACGGCCACACCTTTGTTTGAAATAAAATCTAAAATTTCTTCAGTTTTAATTTTCATAATTTGGGAAGATGTATGGTTTGTATTAGTAATGATTGGTACTTGCCATCCAAGCCATGACCTAGCCTTAATTCCTAAATTTAGAAGAGCTCCTGACAAAAGTGAACATGAAACCTGCTCACCTGAAGAGAGCAGAACATCTAATTCCTTATTATCAAAATCTTTGCTTATTAAATCAGATTTTTTTTTTAAGTCGTTAGTTACGCCTTCCATTGCTGAAACAACAACTATAATTTGATTGCCTTCACTAACTTTTTTTTTTACAATATTAGCGACTTTCTTAATCTTATCTATTGTTCCAACAGAAGATCCACCAAACTTTAATACTAGCCTTTTCATGATAAAATATTTTATTTACTTTATATAATTTTTAATAATAAATACTCTTAATTATAAAAATGTACAAGCTTATCTGAATTATTATTATTTTGACTACAATAGATAAAATTGAAATAGAAAAGTTTTCAAAAATGGCCGAGGATTGGTGGAATCCTAATGGAAAATTTAAACCTCTGCACCTATTTAATCCAGCTAGAATTGAATTTATTAAAAAAAAATTAATTTCTAACTTTAAGCTAGATTCATCAAATCTAAAACCATTACAAAAATTAAAAATATTGGATATTGGATGCGGTGGGGGTCTTTTATGCGAACCTTTAAGAAAATTAGGAGCAACAGTTACAGGAATTGATGCTTCTAGTAATAACATTAATATTGCAAAACTGCATGCAAAAAAAATGGGATTAGATATAGAATACATATGTGCCCCGCCAGAAAAATTAAAGCTTAAAAATGAATTTGATGTAGTATTAAATATGGAAGTTGTTGAACATGTTTCTGATGTAAATCTATATATAAAAAGTTGCTCAAAGCTAATTAAAAAAAAAGGTATGATGTTCGTAGCAACCATAAATAAAAATTTAAAATCATACGTTTTTGGAATTATAGGTGCTGAATATATTTTGAGATGGTTGCCTATTGGAACCCATGATTGGGAAAAGTTTTTAAGCCCAGAAGATCTAGAAAACATTATGACTGAAAATAATTTTTTATTAGATGAAACAATTGGTATGAAATTTAATCTGCTTAATAACAAATGGAATCTAAGTAGCGATACTTCTGTAAATTATATTTCTACTTACTTGAAAAATTAATTCTCTGATTTATCTATCCAAGGAATAGTAGCAACCTCGATCCCTTCTTCTAATAATTCCGATGTTTCTTCTGCCGTTGCTCTACCATATATTCCTTTTGAAGTTTTTTTATCGTAATGAATTGTTCTGGCTTCTCGTGAAAAATTCTCTCCAACGTCTATACAATTTTTTTCTATATATTTTCTAAAATCTAAAAGCTGTTTTTTAAGGTTTTTTTCAAATTTTGTTTTTTTTGATATTTTGTTAGATTTGCTCCGCAAATTCGGAGCCATAACAGATTTATTTATAGAAGAGGAATCACAATAAATACATTTTATGATTTTCTTTTTAAATAAAGAGTCAAACTCTTCTGAGTTAATAAACCAACTTTCGAACGTTTCTCCACATTTGCAAGTTAAATTATATTTTATCATCTTAAATATATTATTTAATTTTTATTTAAAAAAACAAGCATTAATTTCTATAATCTGCATTTATATCAATATATTCGTGAGTGAAATCGCAAGTATAAACAGTATATGATGCGCTACCAATATTTAAATTTACTTCAACATCAATTGAATTCCACTTCATATATTCTTTAACATCTTCCTCTTTATAGTCTTTTGCTGGTTTACCTTGTTCAGCTACTAAATGGTTTCCAATTTTTACTTGCAGTTTATTTGCTATAATATTTTCTCCAGATTTTCCAGCTGCCATTACAATCCTGCCCCAGTTAGGATCTTCGCCAGCTATTGCTGTTTTAAATAGAGGTGAATTAGCAATCGAAAAGCCAACATTTTTTGCCATTGATGTTGAGCGTGCTCCTATAATATTTATTGTAATAAATTTTTTAGCACCTTCTCCATCAACAACAATTTGTTTTGCAAGATTTAGACATAAGCTATGCAAAGACTTTTCAAATTCCTGTAACTTTGGATCTAGCACGTTATATATTTTTGAATTTTTTGCTTTTCCTGTAGAAAATACGCCCACCATATCGTTTGTTGATGTATCACTATCAACTGTTATAGAATTAAATGTTGTCGATGTAACTCTTTTTAAAATAGCTTTCAAAAAAACTGAAGGTATGTTTGCGTCTGTAAATATAAATGCTAGCATAGTTGCCATATTAGGAGCAATCATACCTGAGCCTTTTGCAATTCCTGAAATTTTAACTAATTTATTTCCCATTCTGCACTCTTCGTATGCAACTTTTGGTCTGGTATCAGTTGTCATAATTGCGCTTGCAGCCTTAAACCATACAAATTTATTTTGCTCACTTCTTAATTTTTTAACTAACTCAGGAATTCTATTTTTTATTTTTAAATAAGGAAAGTCTTCTCCTATAACTCCCGTTGAAGCAAAAAGTAGGTCTGTAATTTTTACAACCTCACTAACTCCTTTGGGTGTTTGAGATGATTTTAAAGTAAGAGATTTGGACAAAGTATGAGCAATTTCCTTTAATCCTTGCGCCCCTTTTATACCTGTGAATGTATTAGCATTTTTTGTGTTTACCATAAGCGCCTTTACAAAATGTCTTTTTATTTTTAAATTCCAGTTAATGCTGGCTGATGTAACTTTAGAAGTTGTATATACTGCTGCAAAGTTTGCTCCTTCTTTAAAATAAAATAAAGTTAAATCATCTCTGCCATCTCCGTAAAGATCAGCTGATACTGCAGATATCTCTAATCCATCAATAGGCTGCAATACTTGAAATTCACCCATTTTAGACATTTTAATTTTGGGATTTAACAAATTTTTCAAATTTAGGGTCATTGCTATTTAAAATTCCTTATTATTCATTATATAAGTCTTATACTAAACTTTATAATTATTTATGTTAAACATTAGTCAATTTATCAGTAAATTCATAAAAAATTCAAGTCAAAGAGATACTGATAAATTAAAATCAATTGTCAAACAAATTAATGACTGGGAATCTAAAATTAAAGAAATTCCAGACGATAAATTTCCATCAAAAACTCTTGAGTTTAAGTCAAAAATTAAAAATGAAAAAAGCCTAGATGAGCTTCTTCCGGAAACCTTTGCCTACGTGAGAGAAGCAGCAAGAAGAACTTTAAATGAGCGACATTTTGATGTTCAATTGATGAGTGGCATCATACTCCACCAGGGAAAAATTTCTGAACAAAAAACCGGGGAAGGCAAAACTTTAGCTGCAACATTACCAGTATACCTTAATGCCTTGCTAGGAAAAGGTGTTCATGTTGTAACGGTAAATGATTTTTTAGCAAAAAGAGATTCGGCTTGGATGGGAAAAGTTTATAATTTTTTAGGATTGTCTGTCGGGTGCATTACAAATGATATGAATGATGAGGATAGAAAAAAAAATTACAATTGTGATGTTACCTATGGGACAAACAATGAATTTGGTTTTGATTATTTAAGAGATAACATGAAATATGACATTAAAGAAATGGTTCAAAGAGATCATTTTTTTTGTATTGTAGACGAAGTAGATAGTATCTTAATTGATGAAGCAAGAACCCCACTTGTAATTTCTGGTTCAACTGAAGATAAATCTGACCAATATTATGTATGCAATAAATTTATAAAAAAATTGAACAAAGATGATTATGAGCTAGATGAAAAAAATAAAAATGTCATGCTTTCTGAAAAAGGTATAGATAATATTGAAGAATTATCAAAAACATATGGATTGCTTAAAAAAAATAATTTTTATGATCCTCAAAATATTAATTTGGTACACCATATAAACCAAGCTCTTAAAGCAAACTTATTATTTTTTAAAGACACTGATTATATTGTAAGAGATAATAAAATACAGTTAATTGATGAATTTACAGGTAGGGTGCTTGAAGGAAGAAGATTTTCAGATGGTTTGCACCAAGCTTTGGAGGCAAAAGAAAATGTTGAAATTCAAAGTGAAAACCAGACACTGGCCTCGATAACTTACCAAAATTATTTTCGTTTATATAAAAAACTAGCAGGTATGACTGGCACGGCAGCTACAGAGGCTGAGGAATTTCTTGATATCTACAGACTTCCCGTCATCTCTGTTCCGACAAATCAAAAAATGATCAGAAAGGATTGGAATGATCAAATTTTTAGAACTACAAAAGAAAAAAATAAAGCAATTATAGATAAAGTTGCTGAATGCAATAAAAAAGGTCAGCCCGTATTAATTGGTACCACTAGTATTAGTAAATCAGAAATTTATTCCGATTTACTTAAAGGTAGAGGTATTAAGCACTCAGTATTAAATGCAAAACATCACGAGAAAGAAGCTAACATCATTGCAGATGCTGGGAAACTAAGCGCAATAACTTGTAGCACAAATATGGCCGGCAGAGGTACAGATATAAAATTAGGTGGAAAAAATTTAAATGAAAAAAATGAAGAAGAAAAAAATAGGATTAAGGAACTTGGTGGATTGTTTGTTATTGGAACTGAAAGACACGAAAGTAGAAGGATCGACAATCAATTAAGGGGAAGATCTGGACGGCAAGGTGATGAAGGAAATTCCATATTTTACATAAGTTTAGAAGATGATTTGATGAGAATATTTGGTTCTGAATCTATTGATTCAATAATGAAAAAATTTGGTTTGAAAGAAGGAGAATCGATCGACCATCCCTGGATAAATAAAGCCTTAGAAAGAGCACAACAAAGAGTTGAGGCAAGAAATTTTGACATAAGAAAAACTTTATTAAAATTCGATGATGTTATGAACGATCAAAGAAAAGTAATATTTGAACAAAGAAAAGAAATATTAAAATCGAATAATATAACCGAAATAATAAATTCTTTTTTGGAAGATATAGTAAAAAATTGTTCAGATGAAAAAATAATACTAGAAAGAGAAAATCAAATTGATTCTCTTAAAGCAAAAATAAAGCCCATTGTAGGCCGTTCAATTAAAGATGAAGAAATTTCTAACATTATAAAACTAAAGAATGTAAAATTTGAAGATGCAATCAAAGAAAAATTTTACCAATTTAGAAAAAAAAGAATTGATAGTATTGGGGAGGCTACAAATTTAGAGTTAGAAAAAAGGATATTCTTACAATCTGTTGATTTTTCATGGAGATCACATTTACAATACTTGGAACATCTAAGACAAGTTGTAGGACTAAGAGGCTATGCTCAAAAAGACCCTCTTCAAGAATTTAAAAGAGAAGCTTTTAAGCTTTTCGAATCTTTATTAAATAAAATTAAAATTGATCTTATAACCTTTTTAAACAATTTAGAGATAGTTTCTAAGGAAGATTCTGCGACCAAAAATTCAGACGTTTTGCAGAACGAGTTTAGAGATAACCCAAAATGTTTATTGAGAATTAAAAAAGATGAAAAAATACCTAGAAATGAAAAGTGTCCCGCAACAGGAAAAAAGTACAAACACTGCTGTGGTTCTCTTTAAGCTTTAAATTAAAAAAATAATTCCTGCGAATATTAATGTAATAGCTATGGCTATTTCCTTCTTAAATTTTAATACAAAATTTTTAGTATGTTCATAAAAATTACTTTTTGAAACCCAGCTACTCTTTTTAGAAAAGAATGTTATAGTTTTTTGTTTTCCAATACTCAAAAATTTTTCTTTTCTTTGATTGAGTATTTCTTCTTTTGAATATTTTTCAAATTCTTCCAAATATCTTTTTAGTACTTCTCTAGTAGAAAAAACAACTTCCTCTTTATTTCGGCTTGCTCCACCTGATGGTTCGTTTATTACTTCATCAATAATTTTCATTTTTAGAAGCTCATCTGAAGTTAACTTCATAGCTTTTGCTGCTTCCAATGATTTGCTGGGGTCTCTCCATAATATAGAAGCACATCCCTCGGGAGATATAACTGAATAAATTGCATGTTCTAACATTATAACTTTATTAGCTGATGCTAATGCAATTGCACCTCCAGATCCTCCTTCTCCAATTATAATAGAAATAATTGGAACTTCTAATGACATACAACATTCTATAGAACTTGCTATTGCTTCAGCTTGTCCTCGTTGCTCAGCTCCAATGCCAGGATATGCGCCAGGAGTATCAACAAATGATATAACTGGAATATTAAATTTATTTGCAAGTTTCATTAATCTGATACACTTGCGATAACCTTCAGGTCTCATCATTCCAAAATTTCTTTTTAATCTACTATCAAGATCATCTCCCTTTTCTTGGCCTAAGATTAAAACTGACTTATCTTCAAATTTAGCAAATCCTGCTAAAATCGCTTCATCTTCCGAAAACCGCCTGTCACCAGATAAATTAATAAAATTTGTAAATAAATTTTCAATAAAAAATTTTGCTTTTGGTCTATCTTCTTGTCGTGCAACCTGTGTCTTTTGCCAAGCATTTAAGTTTGCATATGAGATTTTTAATTTTTTATCAATTTCATTTTGAATCTTTGCTATTTTATCTGTTTGAACTTCAGACAAGCCTTCCTTATTGAAAGGATCTCTTAATTTTTCAAGTTCTTCCTCTAAAACTTTTATATCTCGTTCAAATTCTAAATAATTTTTCATTCAATAAGTTCGATAATACTTGATTTATTATATTTTTAAATAAATATTACTATAATGAATAAAAATATAAAAATTGATGGCAAAATTTTGCCTAGATCTAATGAAATTTTGACTGATAAAGCTATTGAATTTATCAATGAAATCCACGCTCAATTTAACAGCAAAAGAATAGATTTATTAAATGAGCGGAAAAAAAGGCAAAAATCAATTGATGGTGGAGCAAAATTAGATTTTTTAGCTGAAACCCAAAAAATTAGAGATGGAAAATGGAAAATAAAAAATATACCTGATGATCTTTTAAAAAGACAAGTTGAGATCACCGGACCTCCAATTCCAAAAAAAATGTTTATATCAGCATTAAATTCTGGAGCTGATTGCTATATGACAGATTTTGAAGATTCATTAACGCCAACATTTAATAATATAATTCAAGGGCAACTAAATCTGAAAGACGCTATAAATAGAAAAATAGATTTTAAAGATCCAGAAAGTAAAAAAGAATATAAATTAAATAATAAAACAGCTGTTCTTATTGTCCGACCTAGAGGTCTGCATCTGGATGAAAAACATGTGAAAATTAATAATGAAAGAGTATCGGGTACTTTTTTTGATTTAGGTCTTGCTTTATTTCATAATGCAAAAAAACTAATTGAAAATGGATCTGGACCATATTTTTACTTACCAAAATTAGAACACTATTTAGAATGTAGATTATTAGATGAAATAATTACATTTTGTGAAAAAAAACTAGGCCTAGAATTAGGTGCAGTAAAAGTTACAGTTTTAATTGAAACAATTAATGCAGTATTTCAAATGGATGAATTTCTCTGGGAATTAAAAAACCATATAGTTGGTTTGAATGCTGGTAGATGGGATTATCTTTTTTCATATCAAAAAGTTTATCGAAATACTCAAAAAGTCATACTCCCAGATAGGTCTAAGGTGAACATGTTTGTTCCATTTATGTCAAATTATAATAAATTATTGGTTGATACTTGTCATAGAAGAGGGGCTTTTGGCATGGGAGGAATGTCTGCGCAAGTAATAGCAAAAGCTAATCCAAGAGAAATAAATGAAAAGGCTTTAGCTGGAGTGAAGAAAGATAAAGAGCGTGAATTAAAACAAGGCAATGATGGTGCGTGGGTAGCACATCCCAGTTTGGTTGAGCCAGTAAGAAATATTTTTGAAAAAAATTTTGAGGGATCAAATCAGCTAAATAAATTTAATAATGAGAAAATAAATAGAAGAGATTTATTAGATGAGCCTAAAATTGAAAATGAAATTACTGAACAAGGTGTTAGAGAAAACATTAATGAAGGCATTGAATATATGGCTTTTTGGATGATTGGAACAGGATGTTGTGTTGTAAATTATTTAATGGCAGATGCTGCAACCTGTGAAGTAAGTAGAGCTCAGCTATGGATTTGGTTAAAATATAAAGTAAAATTAAATGATGGAAGAACAATTGATGAAAAATTGATTGATAAATTGATTGAGGAAGAGCTTAATAAAATTAGCAAAAAATTTACAACTTGGAAGGAAAAAACTGGTGACAAAAGTTTAGATAATGTTTCTTTTGAAAATGCAGCTAAGATTTTCAAAAAAATGATTACAAAAGAAAATTTCGATGATTTTTTAACTTTACCTCTTTATGAAAAAATTTAAGTTTTAAGAAATAGAAGCTCTATTTTTAAAAGCTGAATGTAATGTCCCATCATCTAAATATTCTATCTCGCCCCCAACTGGCACTCCTTTGGCCAGCCTTGTTATTTTTACTTTTGTATCTTTTAAACTGTCGGATATATAGTGTGATGTAGTTTCGCCTTCAATGCTTGCACTTGTTGCAAGTATAACTTCTTTAATAGAATTTTTTTTTACCCTGTTAACCAATGATTCAATTAACAGCCCGTTTCCTGAATTCTTACCTTCAAAGGAGGGAAGTGTGCCTCCCAATATATGATAATGACCTTTGTATATCCCGCTGCCTTGAATAACCCACATGTCTGCTATATTTTCTACTACACAAATTTGATCATATTTTTTACTTGAACAAATACAGTTTGAATTTATAGATTTCAAATTACCACAAACTTTACAACGAACTACATTTTTATAAACTTGAGCTAATGTATTTGTTAATGGTCTAATTAACTCCTCTCTGTTATTTATTAGCTTTAATACAATTCTTTTTGCTGATTTTGGACCCAGACCAGGCAACTTTGCTATTATCTTAATTAAATCTTCTATTTCTTTTATATTTTTATCTGTCATTTTTCATTAAAATGGAAGTTTAAAACCAGGGGGAAGGTCTATGCCTCCTGTGACTTTCGAGATTTCATCCGATGTCTTTTTCTTTAATTTAGATTTTGCATCATTATGAGCAGCAACTATCAGATCTTGAAAAATTTCTTTTGATTCCTTCAATAAAGTATCATCAAAATTAATTGCCTTTAATTCTCCATCTCCGTTTAAAATTACCTTAACGGCATTGCCACCAGATATTCCTTCAACTTCAATTTTTTTAATAGCTTCTTGTGTTTCTTTAATTTTTGACTGCATTTTTTTTGCTTGGGATAATAAATCGGTAAAGTCTGTCATAATTTATTCTTCTTTATCTACTTCTAGTAATTCTACATCAGAAAAAACATTTTTAAATTTTTTATAAATATCACCCTTCTTTTCTTTTTCAATAGTTTCTTTTATTTTTATAATTTTTTGTTCAGAAAATGATTTTTGTCCAGCTTTTTTTGTCAAAGTTATTACCCATCTATTTCCAGTCCATTCAAGCAATTTACCAGATAAGTTTCTAACAAAATTTTTATCTAAATTTTCATTAAAACTCATATCAATCTTTCCATCAGAAAATTTTATTAGATTTACATTGTGTTCTAAATCATATTTTAATTGAATTTCTTTTTTTATTGATGAAAGTTTAATTAAATCTTCAAAGGATGAAACTTTTTCTTTTTCAATATTTTTTTGATTTATAGATAGTAAATCTGGTTTTGTTTGTGATATATTTTTTATTTGATTTTTTGGATTCTTGGTAATTTCATTTTCTTCATTTACTATTTTTCTATTATTTATATTTAAATTAATAGCTGTGCTACTATTTTCTTCTGGATTATTAAGATTATTTTTTTTCAATAATTCTATTATGTTCTCGTAAGTTGGAATATCTTTTAAATGAACTAGTCTTACAACCAACATTTCAATAGATAAAATTGGACTTGAAACAATTGATAACTCATCTAACACCTTCAATATAAGCTGCCAAAATACCACTAAGGTGGGCATGTCTATATCATCTGATATTTTTGAAATTATTTCTTTTTCTGATTCTGATATCGATAAATCATTATCAATATTTCCTAAATTCTTTTTTTGCTGAATAAAATATATTGTTTCTAAAAGATCGTTTAGAAAATTTGTTGGTTCAAGACCTTCTTCAACCATTTCTTTTAATTGGGTTATGGATTTTTTTTGTTCTCCTTGAAAAATAAATTGCAACAAATTTAAAATTTTTGATCTATCAGCTATTCCTAGCATCCTCTTTACAAAAGTTTCATCAATTTCTTTTCCTTCTATATTTTGACTAATAAGAGCTCTATCGAGAAGAGACAGCGAGTCTCTTACCGATCCTTCGGATGCTTTTGCAATGGATAGTAGGGCTCTTTCGGATATTTTTCCATTTTCAAGTTTTGAAATTTTTTTTAGATTCGTGAGCAATTCTTTTATTGATACTCTATGTAAATCAAACCTTTGACAACGTGAAATAATAGTTACTGGTATTTTTTTTACCTCTGTGGTTGCAAAAATAAATTTTAAATGGGGAGGAGGTTCCTCTAAAGTTTTTAGAAGTCCATTAAATGCTTGCTTGGAAAGCATATGAACTTCATCCAAAATTACAATCTTATATTTTGCGCTTGTAGGATTATATTTTGAAGATTCGATTAGTTCTCTTACATCATCTATTCCAGTTCTTGAAGCCGCATCCATTTCTAATACATCCAAATGTTTTGAAATGGCGATTTCTTCGCAATGGCTACAATCGCAGCTCTCTTCTTTAAGAAAATTTTTATTGCAGTTTAATGCCTTTGCAATTAATCGAGCTGTTGTAGTTTTTCCAACACCACGTATACCGGTGAGCAAATAAGCGTTTGGTAATTTATTTAATTTAATTGAGTTGGTTATTGTTTCAACCATTATATCTTGACCAATTAGTTCTTTAAAATTTTTTGGTCTATATTTTAAAGCTAAAACTCTGTGTGTAATTTTTTCCATATTTATTTAATTAAGGGGCTGAACGACCTGAAATTTATAGTTAAGTCTGCTCTATTTCTAGCCTGAACTGATTGTGCTACAAACTCCACCCGACAACCCCATGTCATTATATCAGTATCAAATTATAAACTACAACATACGTATAGGTTGTTTATTTGCTTTTAAAACGGAATTGATCAGCTTCATAAACCCCCAAAATATCTAGTTGTTGAGTATGAAAACCCAATTCTTCAAGTGCTTTTTGTAGTGAGAGATCTTCTATGTGTTTTTCAATTTCTATATAAAATTGAACTTGATCAAAAGTATTTTTAACTGCAAAACTTTCTAGCTTACATAAATTAACACTGTTCGTAGCAAAGCCACCCAGCGCTTTGTAAAGAGCCGCTGGTATACTTTTAAGTTTAAATATACAACTGGTAATATACTTTTTATCTTTATTATATTCTGGATGCTCAACATTGTTTCCCATCACTAAGAACCTTGTTACATTTCCAATTTCATCTTCGATATTTGATTTTAATATACTTAAATTATAAATTTTAGCAGCAAGTTCTGAGGCAATTGCAGATTCACTTTTTTCTTTATTTTCAGAAATAAATTTTGCAGATCCTGCTGTATCAGCTGAAACTATAGCCTTTAAATTGTTTTCTAAAATTATTTTGCTACACTGAGAAAGAGCTTGAGAATGACTTCTTACGATTTTGATGTCTTCAATTTTTGAACCTTTTATACCAAGTAAATTGTGAGTGACTTTTTGAAAATGTTCTGCGTGAATTTGTAATTTATATTTGGGTAATAGATAATGCATATCTGCTATCGAACCTGTGGAACTATTAGTTATAGGAATTACAATCCTATAGTCAGCATTTTTCTTTGCCAGTTTAAAAACTTGATCAAAAGTTTTGCATGATTTCACCTCAGCGTTTGGAAAAATCTCTAAACAAGCTAAGTGAGAATATGCTCCTTCCTCACCTTGAAAAGCTACTTTTATTTTATTTTTCATAAAATTTTCATTTCCTTACTCACTCTTTCTAAATCTTCTTCGGTGTCAACACTTAATGGAATTGAATCGCTTAAACCTACTTTAATTTGCATATTATTTTCCATAGCCCTCATCTGTTCCAAATTCCTTTCTATTTCTAGTTTTGACCTTGGCAGCTTTACATACCTTGATAAAGCATCTTTTGTAAATATATAACAACCTAAATGATGATAAATTTTCTCATTTTCCAAAACTTTTTTTGTGCGAAAAAAATCTTTTGCAACTAAAAAATCATCATCCTTTAATATTTGACCAATAGTAACTTTTACAACATTAGGATCAATGGTATCTTTATCATCAATTATATTTGACGCTAAAGTTCCTATATCACATTTGTTATTAATCATAAGTTTTGCAAGTTTTGAAATGGAATCGGGCTTTATGTTAGGCATGTCTCCTTGCAAATTAATTATAAAATCAACACGATTTTTTAGCTCCTTTATATATGCTTCATGTACCCGGTCGCTGCCTGAATTATGATCCGAACTTGTTAAAATTGCTTTTCCACCATTTTTTTTAACAACCTGAAAAATTTCATCATCAGGAGTTGCAACATACACTTCACCGACTTTAGATTCTTTGGCTCGGTTAAGCACATGAATAATCATTGGTATATTATTTATTTTTGCCAAGGGTTTATTTGGAAATCTTCGCGCTGACAGACGTGTTGGTATTATTATTGCGGTATTTTTCATAGAATAAGAAATTATGCGTCTAAAAGTCCATTTTATTACTAAAAGTGATGATATAATTTATAATAGATTTGTACTAAATTTGTAATATTTATTAAAATGAATAAAATTATTGTTTCTGTTGTATTAGCAATAGTTCTCGTTTTGGGAATTAATAAAATTACAGATTTAATATTTTATGTGGAAAAACCAGAAAAATCTGCATACCAGGTTGCAGATGTGACTACCTCTACTAGTACAACGTCCTCTGAAAGTTCGGAAGATTCCGGAGATTCCAGTATTAGTGCACTATTTGCTTCAGTAAGCGCAGCAGATGGGGCTAAAGTTTTTAAAAAATGTGCTGCATGCCACAGCATTTCAAAAGGAGGGGGTAATAAAATCGGTCCAGCACTATGGGGTGTTATTGGACGAAAAGCAGGATCCATTTCAGATTATAAATATTCAAAAGCTTTGGTGGCCCATGGAAAAATTTGGTCTTTTGAAGAGATGAATGGTTTTTTAATAAAACCAAAAGAATGGATTAAAGGAACTAAAATGGCCTTTGCTGGTTTAAAAAATGCAAAAGAAAGAGCAGCGGTAATTCTTTATATGAACGAAAATAGTGATAACCCGTTACCTTTACAATAGATTTTATTTAAGACACCATTGAATAATACTTTTTTGTAAATGAATCCTATTTAACGCTCCCTGCCAAACAACTGATTGTTTTCCATCGATAACTTCATCGGTTACTTCTTCACCTCTATTTGCAGGTAAGCAGTGCATAAAAATTGCATCTGATTTAGCTGATTCCATAATTTTTTTATTTACTTGATAAGGTTTTAGCAACTTTTTCTTGTTGTTTTTGTTTCCTTTGTCTCCCATTGAAATCCATTTATCTGTCATAATACAATCAGCAGATTTAGCTGCCTCAAAAGGATTTTTGGTTATCAAAATTTTTGCATTATTTTTATTTGCCCATTTAATAATTTTTTTTTCTGGTCCTAATTTTGTTGGACAGGCTATTGCCAGCTCAAAATTAAACTTCACTGCTGCTTCGATTAGAGAATATACAACATTGTTACCATCACCAAGCCAAGCAATTTTCTTATTTGTAATAGATCCCTTCAGCTCTTCAAAAGTCATAATGTCAGACATAATTTGGCAAGGATGACTAAGATCGGTTAAGCCGTTAATTATGGGAATATCTAAATGAGTAGAAAATTTTAAAAAATGTTTATGTTGGTGAGTTCTCATCATAACAATATCACCATATTGAGATAAAACTTTTGCTGTGTCATGAACACTTTCATTTTCACTACCATAATGACTTTCTTTTGCGTTAAGAACTAATATTTGACCACCCAATTGTTTCATTGCAAGCTCGAACGATAATCTTGTTCTTGTAGATGGCTTTTCAAAAATCATGATTAATATTTTATCTGCTAGGGGTTTATCTGGATCTATAGCTGATTTTTTTAATTTAGATCTTTTTTCTTTTTGATGTTTAGCATGATCTATAATTTTTCTCAAATCTCCTTTACCTATGTCAGCTATATTTATAAAATTTTTCATACTTAACTAACTTCTTCACAAACTTTTTCAATTTTTATAATAGCTTCGTCTAATTCATTATTATTGACGATTAGTGGAGGAAAAAGTCTTATTACATTTTCTTCTGCTTTTATAGCGAGCATTTTATGTTTCATAAGTTTTTGGATAAATTCTGCATTATCCACCAACATCTTAATTCCTTTTATTAAACCTATTCCTCTTACTTCTTCTATAATTTTAGGAAATTTATTCTTAATTTTGTTTAAACCTTGATCAAAATATTTTCCTTTTTTTTCAACATTATTTAAAAAACCTTTTTCTAAAATAACATCAAGCACAGCATTTCCTGCTGCCATAGCTAATGGGTTACCTCCAAAAGTACTTCCGTGTGTACCTGCAGTCATTCCTGCAGAAACTTTTTTTGTAACTAAACACGCCCCTAATGGGAAGCCTCCTCCGATTCCCTTCGCAATCGGTACAATGTCTGGTGTAATGCCTGATTTTTCAAATGCAAAAAAGTTGCCTGTTCTATAAGCGCATTGTACTTCATCTAAAATTAATAGTAGGTCATGTTCATCGCACATCTTTCTTAAACCCTGAATACAATATTCAGGTACGACCTTAATTCCTCCTTCACCCATAATTGTTTCTACCATAATTGCAGCTGTATTTTTATTTATTGCTTTTTTTATGGCTTCATGGTCTCCAAAAGGAACTTGATCAAAACCATCCACTTTTGGACCAAAACCTTCTGTGTGTTTAGGATTATTTGCTGCAAATAATGCTGCTAATGTCCTTCCATGAAACGCGCCCTTAAAAGTTATAATTCTATTTTTTTCTGGTTTTCCAATTTTATGAAAATATTTTCTAGCAATTTTGATGCTTGCCTCAGTTGCCTCCGTTCCAGAGTTTTGAAAACAAACAAAATCTGCAAAAGTATTGTCGGTTAATCTTTTTGCTAATTTTTCTTGTTCTGGAATTATAAAAGCATTAGATACATGCCATAATTTTTTAGATTGTTCATTAATTTTTTTAACCAAATGAGGATGGCAGTGTCCCAAAATATTGGTTCCTATTCCCTGAACAAAATCAAGATACTTCTCACCATTTTCTGCAATTAAATAAGTACCCACGCCTTCTTTAAAAGAAATAGGTTTCCTTGCGTATGTGCCAAGTACAGAACTCATAAGTTAATTAAGATTTTATTTTATAACCTTTTTTGAATAAAATATAAGCAACAAACCAGATAATACAACTTAATATAAGTAGGTAAAAAAGGCCAAATTTTATTGATCCATCAGCTACTCCTAAAAAACCGTACCTGAAACCGTCGATTATGTAAAAAAAAGGATTTATTTCACTTATGTTTTTTAGAATATCGGGCAATCTATTGATCGAATAAAAAGTGCCAGATAAAAAAGAAAGAGGAACTATAATAAAGTTGGTAGCAGAAGCCATATGATCAAATTTTTCAGCCCATAAACCAATGATTATACCGACTGAGCTCAAAATAAAGGCTCCTAAAAAAGTGTATAAAAAAATATAAAAAAAACTATAAAAATTTAAATCAATTATAAAATAAAATACAACAATTGAAACGAGTGCAATCATAATGCTTCTTGTGCAAGCAGCTAAATTTATAGCTAAAGTAATTTCGCCTGCTGTGATTGGAGCATATAAAATATCAACAATATTTCCCTGGATTTTTCCTATCATAATTGAGGATGAAGAATGTGAAAATCCCTGCTGGATAACCTGCATGGCAATAAGGCCAGGTGCAAGAAAGCTTATAAAAGGATATCCAAGCACGTCACCTCTCTGGTTACCAATAGCAACTGAAAGTACAAGCAAAAATAGCAGAGAAGTAACTAAGGGCGATATAACTGTTTGAATTATAACAATTAAAAACCTTAATGTTTCTTTCTTGTAAAGGGTCCAAAATCCAATCCAGTTAACATATCCAAACTTTTTCTCATAGATTTTGTAATTATTTTTAATGTCGGACATAAAAAACTTATACATTAAAAGAGTGCGTATACATCATATAGACGCCAAATTACCCACTTGTTATTCAAAAAATATCCACATGAGGTATGTTTTTTTATTGCAAATACAATATATAGTAGCTTTAATAAGCCTAATTAAAAATGAGCTGGACACCTGAAAGAGAAGAAAAATTAAAGACCTTATGGAAAAAAGGCCACTCAGCAAGCCAAATTGCATTAATGCTAGGTGACACAACAAGGAACGCTGTAATTGGTAAAGCTCATAGATTAAATTTAGAGGCGCGAGCAACATCAAAAAGAATTTCGCCAAAATTAAAAACGGAAGGCTCTGAAAACAACAATAAATCAGAAGCTAAACCACAAAAACTTGGAAGAAAAGCCAGATTCAAAGCCTTGCTTTTAGATAAAAATTTTGAACAAGAAAATCCTAAAAAACTAGAAGAATTAACAGATCAAACTTGTAGATGGCCTATTGGGCACCCTTATGAGGAAAAATTTTATTTTTGTGGAAGAAAACCCATGGAAAAATTTCCCTATTGTAAATTACACGTTCTTTATGCTTTCCAACCTAAAAATGCTAAGGAGGAAGACCAAATTACCGAGGAAGATATTCCTAAGTTTATAGAAAAGAAAATTAAATCAGCTTAATTGTGCTTTTTCTTTAGATTTTTTCTATCCATTTCATCTTCTTTTCCTCGCTTAAAAAAGATGATTTGAACGAATTGATAATTAAGGTTTTTAATTCATTTTTGGACAAATTCAGTGCTGCTTGAGATTCAACTAAATTATCATTTACGTAACCTCCAAAGTAAGCAGGGTCATCAGAATTTACCATTACCATTAACCCTTCATTTAACATATTTTTTAAATTATGTTCTTTAAGATTTTTAAAAACACAAAGTTTTACATTTGAAAGCGGGCATACAGTTAATGGAATTTGTTTATTACGTAACTCTTTGGTTAATTTTTTATCCTTTAGACATTGTACGCCGTGATCAATTCTTTTAACCTCGAGAAGGTTAATTGCCTCCCAGATATACTCGGGTGGTCCTTCTTCACCAGCATGTGCAACAGTTAAAAAACCCTCTTTTATTGCTTTTTTAAATACATTTTTAAATTTACTAGGTGGATTTCCTTTTTCTGAGGAGTCTAGTCCAACTGCAATAATTTTATCTTTATGTTCGATAGCTTGATCTAAAACTTCAAAAGCAGACTTTTCATCAAGATGTCTTAAAAAACACATTATGATTTTGTAAGTTAGACCAAATTCTTTATTAGCCTTTAGTAAAGCTTTATTTATACCGTTTATAATTGTTTCAAATTTAATACCTCTGCTTAAATGAGCTTGTGGATCGAAAAAAATCTCAGTATGAACTATATTGTCTTCTCGGCATTTTACTGCATAAGACCAGGTAAGATCAAAAAAATCCTGTTCATTAATTAAGACTTTAGATCCTTCGTAATAAATATTTAGAAATGTTTCGAGATTGCTAAAATTGTATGCCGATTTTACTTCATTTACATTTGAATAAGGAATTTTAATGTTATTTCTTTTGGCCAAATCAAACATTAATTCTGGCTCAAGCGTACCTTCTATATGTAAATGCAATTCCGTTTTTGGAACTTCTCTTATAAATTTAGCAATGTCTTCCATGAAGAATTACTTTATCATGAAAGAAATTACTAACTAAAGCACTTATTTATGTTTTCTTTTCAAATCCTTTTTAAGATCTTCGTGATCCCCTACTACCGTATGATATCTGCTTTTAGTAACGTATTTTTCTAAAAACGGCACAGCTATTAAAGGTACCAATCCACCAAGAACGATTCCATAAGCTGCGCTTTTTAAATCAGGATCTGCTAAAGCTGCTATAAAATCTGCAATGACATGAGCTATAACAATTCCAATTATTCCAGCAATTGCGCCATTAGATAATATTTTTAATAAACGGTTTATACTCCAGCCCGTATAAAAACCAATTAATGGTATTGTTGTATGTATGACACCAAAAACAAAACCTCTTAGTACACTGTGTTCTTCTATTAATTCTTCCATAAAATGAAGAAATTCTGGTAGTTCGTGTGAGTGTCCTTCTGCAGCGTAAACATAAGTGACGCCAAAAATAGACATAATCACAGTTAACAAACTTATTTTTTTCATTAGATACATCTCCTACATAAAGTTGATATTTCAAGTTCAAAGTTTGAAAAGTCATATTTTTCTTTAGTCTTTAAATTGCTAAATATTTTAGAAAAAATACTTGGATTAATTTCCTCAGTTTTCTCACATTTTTTGCAAATAGCTAATGCCGGATTATGTTTTTCTTTTGCATCACTATGACAAAGAAAATAACTTTTGCTTTGATTAGACTTATGTACAACCCCAAGTTTTTGTAAATTCTTTAATGAACGGTAAACTGTCATTGGTTTAATGTTTTTGTACTTTTGCAATTCCTTTAAAACATCATACGCTGACATACCCTTAGAATTTTTCTTTAATACACCTAAAACTTGTTGATCGTTCTTAAGCTTACATTTAATTATTTTCATATGTTATGTTATAACATCACAGATTTAAATGTCAAATAATTTAGATACAACTTGACTTGCTCATAAATAAAAATAAGTTGGACCCTAACCTCTAACGATTCTAAAAATAGCTTTATATATATCTAGACTAACCTTATAAAAAGTTTACAAAGAGCTTGTATTCAAAATATGGAACTAACATTATTGTACACAATTGTTGGCTTCGGCTTAGCGGGATGGTCTGTAATTGCTAACGACTCAATTCAAACACTAGGTACTTTTATTGCTTCAAAAAAGAAGTGGTTTAAATGGTATACGTTGGCCGGCTCTGCATCTTTTATGATGGCTGTTGTATTGATTTATGGCTGGTGGGCTTATGATGGAGATATCTCGTTTGGAAGATTAACAAGAATTCCTTACCAAGAAATTCAATGGTATCACGCCGTAGCACCTGGAATATTATTATTGCTAACAAGAATTGGAATTCCAGTTTCTACCACTTTCTTAGTGTTATCAGCGTTTGCTTCAACGGTTGTTCTAGAAAAAATGCTTTTAAAGAGTGTTGTAGGTTATGGTCTAGCTGCAGTTGCTGCTTATGTTTGTTGGATTGTTATTTCTAAATTTATTAATGAAAAATTTGATGAAATTACCACTGGCTGGAAAATTTCTTTTTGGCGAAATGCGGTTTGGGTGAGTTCAGCCTATTTATGGGCAGCTTGGCTTTCTCATGATGTAGCCAATATTGCTGTTTATTTACCAAGACAACTTGATATTACATTATTATTAATTGTTGTTACTTATTTTACAATTCTTCTTTTTTATATTTTCTACATACAGGGTGGACGGATCCAAACAGTAGTTTTGGAAAAAACTGGAACTAGATATGCGCGATCAGCAACTATTATTAATACCATTTATGCCGCTGTCCTTTATTACTTTAAAGAACTAAATGATCTACCAATGTCAACAACATGGGTTTTTGTAGGATTGTTATGCGGAAGAGAGCTTGCAATTTCTACGATGAATAAAGAATATAAATTCAAATACGTGTTTCCATTAATTGGTAAAGACTTTATCAAAATGGTTTTTGGATTAAGTATTTCGGTTGGAATTGTTTTGGCAATTCATTATATAATAATTCCTACCGGATTTGGTTTATAAATTTTAATTAACCGAATTGTCCACCTGATCTAAATCTGTAAATATATTTAGGTAAAATACTTTGAATAGGTGTTCCTGTAATACCAAGATCTTGTAATGTTGGATGATCGCCAGAAACAATATTGTTATGCTTTAACAATTCTACTTGATCAGGAGTTAACAATGGATTTGGCATCATCTGCAAAAAATAAGATTGAAACTTTGCTACACCAAAAGGAATAGGTAGCAAAAGTCTTTTCTTTTTAATCTCAGCTAATAAAACTTCCATCAGCTCCTTAAATGAATAATTTTCAGGTCCGCCTAGTTCATAAATTTTAGGTTCAGAATTATTTAATTCTATTGCCTTCACAATAGCTTTTGCTACGTCACCAACATAGATTGGTGCAAATTTTGTTTTACCTCCGCCTACCAAAGGAAGAAAAGGAGAAAATTGTGCTATTGATGCAAAAGTATTAAAGAACTTATCTTCTGGTCCAAAAACTATTGAGGGTCTTAATATTACCGATGGTTTAAAATTTTCTTGTATATTTTTTTCTCCTTGAAGTTTTGATTGCATGTATTGTGAAGGATGTCTTTCCTTAATCCCAAGAGCACTAATATGTACTAAATTTCTTATCCCCATTTCATTACATAGGCTGCTCAATAAATATGGAAATTGTGAATGAACATGATCAAATTTTTGTTTTCTTGTTTCGTATAAAATTCCCACAAGATTAATGGCTATATCGCAATTGTTTAAAACTTCTTTAATATCTTCTGTGTTAAAAATATTTGTCTTAAAAAGTTCAATTTGTCCAGGATTGCCTAGAGGTTTTAAATAACCTTTTTGATATGGATTTCTTGTAGCTATCTTAACTCGGTAATCTAATTTAGTGAGTTCACGTATTAAATGTTTGCCAATGAATCCTCCGGCTCCAAAAATAGCAATTATTTTCTGATTATTTTGCATTTTGCCAACATTAACATTATATATGGATTTAGGTATGACTAAAATTTATAAGTTTCAAGATGATATTTCGACAGACTCTTTGAAAGAGTTAGAAAAACACTCAAGTCTTGCTTTAGATACTGAAGGATCTGGTTTACAAATTCCTCACAGAGATAAATTAAGCTTAATTCAATTTAGCACAGGTAATAACGATGCATACATTATCCAACCTAACCGTAAAAGCTACAAAGCACCAAATATAGTAAAAATTTTAGAAAATCCTAAAATTACAAAAATTGGCCATTATTTAAGATATGATGTTTCTGGATTAGAATATTTTCTGAAATGTGATGTGAAAAATATTTTTGATACTAAAGTAGCTAGTAAATTGTGTAGAACATATTCTCAGAATCACGGGTTAAAAGATTTAGTTTTAGAATTTTGTGGGAAAAAAT
>CACLHE010000005.1 GCA_902606665.1 uncultured Pelagibacteraceae bacterium | reverse complement strand
TGATGCCCCTTCTTTTAAATTGGCACCTTTATAAGAATTTGGAACCTTAACAATAAATTGGTCGTTGCCACAAACTTCAACTCTTGTGCGAATATGGTCTCCTAAATAAATTAATTCTTTTACTTTTGCATTAAATGAATTTTCAAAATTACCTTCGGTAGAATTAATCTCAACTCTTTCCGGGCGCAAAGAAACGGTTGAAGCGTCACCTACGTTATTAACATTTATTTTTAAAGAAGTGATGTCATCACCTTTATCAGTGGTTACAACGCAATTTTTTCCATTAATAGATTTTACTTTTCCTATAAGTTGGTTGTTCTCTCCAATAAAATTTGCAACAAATGCATTTTCGGGTTTTTCATATAAAATATCTGGTGATGATATTTGTTGAATTTTTCCATCATTAAATACTGCGATACGATTTGACATCGTTAATGCTTCGCTTTGATCATGAGTGACATAAACAACAGTAATTCCAATTCTTTCATGAATGTGTTTAATCTCATATTGCATTTGTTCACGAAGTTTTTTGTCAAGGGCTCCTAAAGGTTCGTCCATTAATACTAATCTTGGTTCAAATACTAAAGATCTTGCTAAAGCAACTCGTTGTTGTTGTCCGCCTGATAATTGTAATGGCATACGATTTCCAAACTCACCTAACTCCACCATATCCAAAGTTTTTTTTACTTTTTCTGTAATGTCTGATTTATTTAATTTTCTAACTTCGAGTGGAAAAGCAAGATTCTCATTTACTGTCAAATGTGGAAATAAAGCATAGTTTTGAAATACCATTCCAATTCCTCTTTTGTTAGGAGGAATTTTATTAATTGCTTCACCCTCTAAATATATTTCTCCACCGGTAGGGGTTTCAAATCCAGCTAACATCATTAATGTAGTTGTTTTTCCAGAGCCAGATGGTCCTAGCATTGTTAGAAATTCTCCTTTAGGAATATCTACATTGAGATCTTTAACTACAAGTGTTTCTCCATCGTAGCTTTTATCAACTTTATCAAATTTAACGAAACTATCTGAACTCCCCATAAGTGCCGGATTTAAACAATTTTTAAAAATTAATTCAAGATATTTATCCTTTAATATGCAATTCTCTTGATAAATTACAGAATAATTCTGATCCTTTTTCAGTTACTCTTACAGACTCGCTGGCTTCGACACCCCAATCGCCAAATTGCATTACAGCTATCATATGAAAAGTAACGTTAGGTTGTAAAACAGTTTTATCTCCTTTTGATATATTTAAAGTCTGTTCCCCCCAATCTGGAGGATAACCAATTCCAATTGAATAACCTGTTCTTGATTCTTTTTTAATTCCATATTTATCTAAGACGCCCCAAAATTTTTGAGCAACCTCATCAGCTGTGTTTCCAGGTTTTGTTGCAGCGATTCCTGCATCTAGAGCTTCGTTAGTTGCTTTCATGGTATCAATTTTTTTTTTATTTTTTTCTCCTAAAAGTACCGTTCGTGCCATAGGACAATGATATCTTTTATAAACTCCCGCTATTTCAATAATTGTAGCCTCTCCAGAAACAAATTTATCTTCCGTAGCTGTTAAATGAGAGGCTGCAGTTCCTTTTCCTGTTGGTAATAAGGTGGCAATACTAGCATAGTCGCCACCAAATTCTGGAGTTCCATTAAATAATGCTTTTTGAATATCTGCAACAGCATCGCATTGTCTTGTTCCAGGATTAATACTTTTAAAAGCTGTTTTCATTCCATTTTCTGTTATTCGTGCTGCAGACTTCATTAATTTAATTTCTGATTCTGATTTCACAACTCTTACCCAGTTGACTAGACGTTCCGCATCTTTAAGTTTTGAATTAGGCAAACCTTTTTTTATTGTCTCATAACAAAAAGCAGTAAAATAATGACTGTCCATTTCAACACCAATATTAGATTTATCCCATTTTTTTTGTTTTATTATCTCAACTAAATACTGATAAGGGTGTAGTGGCCATGTATGAATATATTTTTCATCGTAAGGAATAATATTTTTATTTTGCACATAAGTTTTTATATAACCTCCTCCAGAATCTTGGGCTCTTAAAAAGCAAATAGGCTCGTCTTCATTAATGTGTACCAAAACACATTGTGCGTAATAAAATGACCAAGCATCATAACCTGTTAAATAATTCATGTTAGCTGGATCATGCGACACTAATAATTCAATACCTAGCTTTTGCATTGAATCTTTAACTTTTTTTAATCTTTCCTTATATTCTTTTTTATCAAAAAGCATTTAATTCCTTAAAAGTTTTCCATATCCTTCTATTGAAGACTTGCATCCAGATGACCTTATGGTATCCCAAATTAAAGTTTGATTACTGGAAAAGACAGGTTTGTTTATTTTTTTTTCAACTTCATCAAGAATTTCTAAAGCTGGAAGTGCAGTACAAGATACGAAAAGCGCATCTGCATTATTTATATTTAGATTAGTTAATGTCTCAGATAAATATTTTGGATCTACTCTTGCAAAATCTATATCTAAATTTAAATTAAAAGTACTAAATGACACAACATTAATATTTTTTTTAATAAGATATTCAGAAATAGTTTTATTTACAGATTCGGGATATGGTGTAAATACAGCAATCTTTTTTATATTCATTTTATTAAAAGCTTTAATTGCTGAAGTAATTGGAGTTGTTACGTGGCAGCCAGGCTTAGCCAATTGAATTTTTTCTTTAACTTTTTCTTCACCTATTGCTATTGTTCCGGATGTACACGCATAGGCTACTGTAGTGATTTTTTCCCCCGGTAAAATTTTTTCAGTAACTACCTCTATTTGATCATACATTTTTAAAAGATTTTCTTTAGTTAATGGATTTTCGTTATGAATACGATTGACAAATATATCTAATGGTAATTTATGACATATGGAATTAAAATCTTTTTCTATAGTTAGGTCGGTTGATAATGCTAAAAGTCCTACTTTTGGGTTGGATTCTTTTTTGAATTTTGGCTTAATATAATTTGATTTAATTTTCATTATTGTTTAGGAAAATAATCTTCACACTTACCTTCTCTATATACATCGGTAGTGCTGCAATGCAGTCCTCCCCCAAAAGGATAAACATCTCGAAAATCAACTTCGATAACTTCCATACCAAGCTTGCTTAATTGTTCTGCTTGGTAAACTTCACTTTTTTCAACACATACCGTTTTTGGATCAAGAACTAAAATATTCATAGATAACCATACCGATGAAAAACACAACGGTGGTGGTTTATTATGAGCTGGTTGTGCTGCATCGATAATCTTCCAATCATTTTTTTCAAAAATTTTTCTTTGTTCATTAGGTAAACGCCTATTAGGATTATTTATGATTAGTCCTGGTTTTAGTGCATTGAAGGTAGCGTCAATATGAATGGGGTACGGATCTCCTGGAAAATTAAGAGCATGAACTCTATGATTTGGAAAGTGTCTTTTTAACCAATCAATACCTTTTAAATTTGTTGTAAAACCATGCTGAACCATCAAATCTTTACCAAATCTTAATACATCTGCTGCATCAAAAAGTGGCTCTTCCTCTGTTGTTACAAAAAACTTTTTGGCCGTCCATTCTAATCTTTTTTGAACTCCAATTTTATCTGATAGATAATCCATATGGAAACTTTTATCTGTTAAGCGTGGTTTTGGAGCCGATTCATGTCTCATTCCTGGATCTTCGTCGTAATATTTTTTTAATAAAGGTCTGTAGTTAAGATATTCGAACCATCGGCATCTGTAACTCATAGTAGCTTCCAGCATTTCTTTTCCTACCGTTAAAATTATATCTCTTGCGGGCATAGTCCCAAACATACTTTTGGTTTTCCAATCAGGTGTAGCCACAGGTTGATTAAAATTAAGTGGTGTTGGACGATCAACTCTTATTCCTCTTTTTTTTAATAAATTAGCAAAATTTTCAAGTAATTCATTTGCACGATCAATAGTTTCTTGCGGTCTCACACCGAATTGCCCTCTCATATCAGAATCTTCTGGAACTTTTCCATCAACTGCTGGTTCAGAAGGAGGTATGCAACACCCATCGGCACGACCTAAAATCACATGTTTTAAAGGATCCCACTCATTCCAACTATTAACGACTGTTTTCATCTTTTCTTATCTTATCCATGTAAAAAGTAGCATAAATAGTTATATATCCCTACCTATCGAGTAAAAAAAAACCCACCAATAAAAGGTGGGTTTTTTTAAATTTTTAATTTTAATTGTTATTAGAAGTTATATCCTATTGACAGTCTAACCAACTCAGTATCAACATCAGCTTTTATTGTGTTAGTAGCTGTGTCTGGAGAAGCTGCCGCTGTTGAAGTTAGATTAATTGTATCCCAATCAATTGCTTCGTAAGCTAGTTTAAAATGAAGCCCGTTATCAGAAGTTCCTTTAATACCAATACCCCATCCATGACCGTTTATAGTCTCATCTGGATATGATGCTCCTGAACCAAGATTTTCTTCTGTTTTAACTTCTAGTTCGTTGTAAGAATATAGTAAATATAATCCTAGTGGAGTGAAACCTGGAGTTTCAATGTATCCACCAACCATATTTTCTACAGATGCTTTTGCTCTTTGTTCGATGTTGTTACCGCAACTTGATCTTGGAGCAGTTACTGCACAATATGCTGTTCCAGCATCATGTGTAGCTCTTGAAACGTCACCAATTTGAGCTTTTCCTGGAGACCAGTTAAGTCCAAAAACAATACCGTTATCGCCAAATCTATATTGAGCGTAACCAGAAGCAAGTCCACCTAGTGCACTTGCGTCACCTTTTGATTTCACACTTGTTGTCTTTAATGTTTCTGTACCTTCTGCTTCAATTAGTACAGCTGATCCCATAACTCCTACGCCTAAACTTCCAGCCATAAGTGGTGTTGCTAAAGCTCCTAGGAAAAGCGCTACTGCACCAGCTAATGCTGTTATCTTGTTTTTAATCATAAATTCCGTCTCCCCAATATTTAAATATCTTAATTAATTTGAATATTGATACATTTTTTATAGAAAAAAGCTATTCATAAATCGCATTTAAAACATAATCTAAAAATAGATAAAGCTTAAAAAGTGCTTATTTTAAAGGGTTTTTTTGTGTCCCTATGTTGCAATTATGCAACATTAATAAATAATCTACTTATATACATGTTTAGCTAGAAAAAGGTATGTCTTTCTTTAATGGACTCAGTTTTTGATACTTGTTTATTGCAATCTGATTCTGTTCAATTAAAGTTGTATTTTGAACGATACATAACTCATCGTAAATTACGAAAGTGGGATCGGTCGTCTTAGGTGATTTAAGGAGATGCTGATGAAAATTGGATATTTTTGTAATATTACCAATTGGAAAAAAAAGCCATATACGGAGATTTTAGATCAAGCAAGAGACATAGCCTCTTATTGTGATAAAAATAATTGGAATTCAATTTGGTTTACTGAACATCATTTTAACCACGAAGGCATGGAATCTCAGCCCAATCCATTAATGATGTGTACTGATATTGCCGCGAGGACAAAACAAATACGATTGGGCCAAGCTTGTAATGTTATTACTTTTTGGAATCCAATAAGATTAGCCGAAGATATTGCTGCATTAGATCACCTTTCTGAAGGAAGAGTAGAGGTTGGAATTGGAAGAGGTGTTTACGGAAGAGAAGCAGTTCATATGAACATAGAATCGGACTTGAAAGATCAAGCCAAAAATAAAAGGTTATTTCAGGAAACGCTAGCTATAATGAAGAAGGCTTGGACTGAAAAATTTTTTAGTCATAAAGGAGAATTTTATACTTACCCTTCCCCAAACTTTGTTTGGCAACATGATATGAGTCCTCCTAATGAAGAATTTGTTGATTTAAAAACCAATCAAATAAAAAAAATTAGTGTAATTCCACAACCATATCAAAAACCTCATCCTCCATTATGGCAAGTAGTGGATTCTACAGGATCAATCGAATGGGCGGCACAAAATGGGATTAATTGTATAATGTGGATCCCTACAGTTAAAACTTTGAAAAAAAGATTTGAAATATACAAAAATGCAAAATCTGAAGCAGAAAAAAAAGACGTTCCAATGGGAGAAGGAATTTCCTTAGTTAGAGATATGTTTGTTGCAGAAACCATGGAAGAAGCAAAAAAATTAGCAGGAGAACAGATGGTAAATTACATGAGATGGGTCTGTCATTGGAGAGGTTTGGGTAATCACATGGATCCAGGTGAAGAACTTCCTAAAACTGAAGGAAAGTTAGACTTATTAAATTATGATTTTCTACATAAAAGAAACATGCTCTTTGGTACGCCTGACTATGTGGTTGAAAAAATTAAAGAGCTGCAATCCGAACTTAACCTCAAAAATTTACAAGTATGGTCTAATATGCCTGGTGTAAAACACGAAGATGCAATGAGAAGTATCAAGCTTTTTAATGATGAAGTAATCCCTAAAATAAATTCAACAAAAACTGTGGTAAAACAAGCTAGCTAATAATGGATTTAAATTTAAGAAAAATTGCAAAGTTTGTTGATAAAACTTTTATTGAAGGTGGTAAAAAAGCCAAAACTCCTGTTTTGCTCGTTTCTGTTGCAGCTGTAATTAAAAATCCTTGGATAGATAAAGGATTTGTTGAAGATTTAAAACCTGAAATTCTAGCGCTGGCACCGAAACTTGGAGATTTGTTAGTGCCAGAGTTAATAAAAGAAATAGGTTCTGGAGACAAAGTATTAGCTTACGGCAAAGCAGGTGTTGTAGGCATAAAGGGGGAGATTGAACATGCTTCTGCATTTATTCACACATTAAGATTCGGAAATAAATTTCGAGATGCTGTAGGTGGAACATCTTATTTAAGTTTTACAAATACCAGAGGTCCTGCAGGATGTAAAATTTCTATTCCTATGATGCACAAAACGGATAGTGGATTAAGACCCTATTATTTAACTCATGAATTTAATATTCAAGATGCTCCATGCCCTGATGAAATCGTTATCGCGATCGGCGGATCTCCGGGAGGAAGAGCACATGCCAGAACTGGTGATCGATACCAGGATATGAAAGAAATGGGAATTAAAAATCCTAAATAAGTTTAATGGTAAATAAAACTGACACCTTTGGCACGTCTTATTCTTTGCGTAAAGGTAAAGTAAGTGAAAAAGCTCCAATCGTATTTGTGCATGGTGTAGGTTTAACCAAGGAAATTTGGGAACCACAAACTAATTTTTTTAAAGATTATAATACTCTTACATATGATTTGTTAGGTCATGGAAAAACGCCTTTAAAAAAATCTAAAATTACTTTCGAAGATTTCAGCAGGCAATTAATAAGATTAATTAAAGATCTGGATATTAAAAAAATTCATTTGGTAGGTTTTTCATTAGGGGCTCTTATAGCTAGACATTTCGCGGCTGAACATAATGACAAATTAAGTTCGTTAATATTGTTAGGCTCTATATATAAGCGAACTGAAGATCAACAAAGAGTTGTTAATAACAGATATGAGGTAGCAAAAATGGATAGGCCAGCTTCAAAACAGGCTGCTCTAAGAAGGTGGTTGTCAGAAGATTTTACAAAAAAAAATCCCGACATTTATAAAAAAATATACTCTATTTTAGAAAAAAATAAGCGTTTAGATTTTTTAAAGTGTTATGAAATTTTTGTTAAATATGTTGATGATGATAAAATGCTAAAAAAAATTGATGTTAACACGCTTGTAGCTACAGGAGAGAATGATGTGGGCTCTACTCCTGAAATGTCTAAAAATTTAAGCAAAACTATTCAGGGAAGCAAGTTTATTGAAATAAAGAAAGGAAAACATCTCTGTAGTATCGAATGTGCTGATGATGTTAATATAACTTTTAAAAAATTTATAGATCAACAAAATGACAAAACTTAAAGAATATAAAATGTACATCAATGGTGCGTGGGTTGATGCTGAGAATAAAAAAACTTTTAAAAGTTTAAATCCAGAAAATAATGAACCATGGGCTATTGTACCTGAAGCAAGTACAAAAGATGTAAGCAAAGCTGTTGAATCAGCTCAAAAAGCTTTTGAAGGACAGTGGCCAAAATTAATGCCGAGAGAAAGAGCCAATTATTTAAAAGCTATAGCAAAACAACTTAGAGATAATGCTGAGCTATTAGGAAAAATTGAAACAATTGATACTGGAAAACTTTTTAGAGAAACCAAAACCCAAGCTAATTACATAGCTGAGTATTATGATTATTTTGCGGGATTGGCGGATAAAGTTGAGGGAACCGTCCTACCAATCGATAAGCCAGACATGCAAGTCATCACAACAAGAGAACCGATTGGTGTTATTGCTGCAATCATTCCATGGAACTCTCAAATGCTATTAACTGCTGTAAAACTTGCTCCAGCCTTAGCTATGGGAAACACAGTCGTAATTAAATCTTCTGAGCTAGCGCCAGCAACTATGTTTGAGTTTGCAAAATTAATTGAAAAAACTGGAATACCTAAAGGTGTCGTTAATGTTGTAAGTGGATTTGGTGATCCATGTGGAAAGGCATTAACAACACATAAATATGTGGAAAGAATTGCTTTCACTGGAGGACCTGAAACTGCAAAACATATTATTAGAAATTCTGCTGAAAATTTATCACAAGTTAGTTTAGAGCTGGGTGGTAAAAGTCCTGTTGCAGTGTTCGAAGATGCTGATCAGGAAAATGCATTAAACGGTATTACGGCAGGAATTTTTGGTGCAAGCGGACAAAGTTGTATTGCAGGATCTAGATTATATTTACAAAAAAATATTTATAATGATTTTTTAGATAAATTAGTTGAGCGTGCAAAAAAAATTAAACTAGGTAATCCGATGGACTCCAATACTCAAATGGGTCCGCTAAGCAGTTTAAAACAACTAGAAATAATAGAAAAAAACATAAAACTTACAGTCGATCAAGGTGGCAAGGTAAGATGTGGGGGAAAAAGACATAGTTTATCAAACAAAGGGTATTATTTTCCTGCAACAATAATAGAATGTGAAAATCACAACCTCCCAGCAGCAGAAAATGAGCTTTTTGGACCTATATTATCTGTAATGAAATTTGATTCAGAAAAAGAGGCAATTGATAAAATGAACGATAATCAATATGGGCTTTCTTCTGGCGTCTATACAAAAGATTTAGGTAGAGGCTTAAGAGTTTCAAAAGCGATCAGAGCTGGCATCACTTTTGTCAATACTTATAGATTAATATCGCCATCTGCGCCTTTTGGAGGAATGAAAGACAGCGGATATGGAAAAGAAGCAGGAATTGAATCAATAAAAGATTATACAAGAATTAAAACTACCTGGTTTAATACATCAGAAAAACCTATGGCTGACCCATTTACTATGGGATAATGCTTGAATCTATAAGGTAAATAAAGAAAATTTTGTCATTGAAAAATAAGGTTTAAAAGTAAATACTATTAATAATTTAGTAATATTATTTAAGAGGGAAAACATGAAAAAACTATTTATTGCTGCAATTATGTCTTTGTCTTTATTAACGACAAACACATTTGCAGAAGTTAAAATGGGTATCATTCTAGGATTTACAGGTCCTATAGAATCTCTAACTCCAGCAATGGCGGCTTCAGCAGAATTAGCTTTTAAAGAAGCTTCTGACTCAGGTTCATTGCTTGGTGGAGAAACAATTACACCTGTAAGAGCAGATTCAACTTGCGTGGACTCGGCAGCTGCAACAACTGCAGCGGAAGGCTTAGTCTCTCAAGGTGTTGCTGCAATAATGGGAGCGGATTGTTCTGGTGTTACAGGAGCGATTGCAACTAACGTTGCAGTTCCTAATGGTGTAGTAATGATATCTCCTTCAGCAACATCTCCTGGTTTAACTACTTTGGATGATAAAGGTTTATTCTTCCGTACAGCACCATCAGATGCTCGTGGAGGACAAATTCTTGCTGATATAACAAAAGACAGAGGAATTAAAAGTGTTGCAATTACTTACACTAACAATGACTATGGTAAAGGTTTAGCTGATGTTTATGCAGCCGCGGTTAAGGCTCATGGAATTAAAGTTACAACTTCTGCAGCTCATGAAGATGGTAAGGCTGACTACAGTTCTGAAGTTGGTACATTAGCTTCAGCTGGTGGAGACGCAGTCGCTGTAATTGGATATCTTGACCAAGGTGGTAAAGGAATCATTCAAGGATCTTTAGATTCTGGTGCCTTTGATACATTTATATTATCAGACGGTATGATCGGAGATTCTCTTACTGATGCTTTTGGTAAAAGTTTAAATAAATCTTTTGGTTCTTTGCCAGGTTCTACAGGTAAAGGAGCAGGAGTATTTGCAAAAGTAGCTGGAAAAGCTGGAATTGATCCATCTGGTCCATATACTGGAGAATCTTACGATGCGGCAGCTTTAATCGTGCTTGCTATGCAAGCGGGTGGTTCTGCTGATCGTGGTTCAATTGCTAAAAACGTAATGGCCGTAGCTAATGCACCTGGAAAGAAAATTTATCCAGGACAGCTTAAAAAAGCTTTAGATCTTTTAGCTAAAGGTAAAGAAATAGATTACGAAGGAGCAACAGGAGTCGTATTTACAGACGTTGGAGAACACGTTGGTAATTTCTTAGAAAAAGAAATTAAGGGTGGTAAATTTAAAACTAAAAAACAAAGATAAAATTTAATTTTATAAATCCCAGCGATGAATAATCGCTGGGATTTTTTTTATTTAATCAATAAATGTTTATATATTGCGCATATATAAAGTGCGATTTAAAATATAAAGTGTGATTTTAAAGCCACATTTAACGCAAAACAATATTTGACCTATATCGTTTATTTTAATAGGCTTTCGAACTTGAGAGGGATTTAATGGCAAGATCAAGAAGAAAATCTGGAGGTGGAGGAAGCGCAAATAAAAAATTGCCGCTGAATCAATCAATACCTTTAGGTATCCAGCACGTATTTGCTATGTTTGCTGGTAACATTACTGTCCCACTAATTGTAGCAGGTGTTTTTGGCGTAACAACTGCTGAAAAGATTTTTTTAATTCAAATGGCTTTGTTTGCTGCAGGAGTAGCAACAATCATACAAACAGTAGGTTATGGAAAAGTTGGATCAAGACTTCCAATAATTCAAGGTACAAGTTTTGCTTTCATTCCAATAATGTTACCGTTTAAAGCTTTTGGTTTAGGAGCAATATTTACAGCAGCTTTTATAGGTGGAATTTTTCAAATATGGATTGGTAAAATGTTAAAACCAATTCGACATATGTTTCCTCCGTTAGTAACAGGAATAGTTGTACTAATGATTGGAATCAGTCTTCTTAAAGTGGGATTCAAGTATGCTGGTGGTGGAGTATGGTTAATGAATAACAAGCCAGAACTTTTTGCAAATTGGGAACATCTATTAATAGCTAGTACTGTTTTGATCGTTGCACTTCTATGTAACATAAGAGGAAAAGGAATGGTGTCTTCAGCTTCTATTCTAATAGGAATAATTGCCGGGTTCGTAATCGCAGCTTTGCTAGGAGAAATTAGATGGGGAAAAATAGCAGCAGCTGGTTGGTTTGCTTTTCCAATGCCTTTCCAATATGGAATAGATTTTGTTTGGGGTGCTGTCATATTGATGTTGTTTATGTCAATCGTCACAACAATTGAAACTATTGGAGATATTAGTGCCACTACAATGGGTGGCGCAAACAGAGAGGCTACTGATAAAGAACTTTCTGGTGGTATAATGGCTGATGGAGTTGGAACAGCTTTTGCTTCTATTTTTAATGCTATGCCTAATACTTCTTATTCGCAAAATGCCGGTTTGGTTGCGTTCACTGGAGTAATTAGCAGACATGTAGGTACTGTTGCTGGTGTAATTTTAATTTTATTAGGTTTATTTCCAAAATTAGGTGGAATTATTGCTGCAATGCCAGATTCCGTAATTGGTGGAGCGGCTATTATTATGTTTGGATTAATTGCTGGAGCTGGAATCAAATTAATTTCAAAAACAGAAATGAGTCAAAGAAACATTTTAATATTGGCTTTATCATTATCTTTTGGAATTGGTTTATACGCCTTCCCTGAATTTGTTGCTCATATACCTGATTTCGGAATTAAATTAAAATTATTGTTAACGACTGGATTAATTCCAGCAGGATTGTTGGCATTTGTTTTAAACGCTACACTTCCAAAGAAATAATTTAAAAAAAATTAAACATGTTTTATTTTCTCCGGCAGAATGCCTTTAGGTCTATAGCGCATAATTAATAATAAACCAATTCCCATCATCAAAAATCTAAAATAAGGAATGCTTTCTATCAAATGAAGTTTAAATTCATTATTTTCGGCTAAGCCACTAGTAAAAAAATTAATTAAGAATAATGCAATTGGTGCGGCTTCAATCCATAAAAACCAAACAGCAAAACCACCTAGAACTGCTCCAAAATTATTTCCGCTCCCCCCTACAATTACCATTACCCAAATTAAGAAAGTGTATCTCATAGGTCTATAGCTCCCTGGTGTAAATAAACCATCGTAAGTAACCATCATCGCTCCAGCTATTCCAACTATTGCTGATCCAAGAACAAAAATTAAAAGATGCTGCTTAACAACATTTTTTCCCATGGCGTTAGCAGCTTCTTCATTATCTCTAATCGCTCTCATCATTCTTCCCCATGGTGAGTAAAGAGCTTTTTGAGTTATGATTAATAAAATAATTACAACTATCGAAAAAAGACCTGCAAAACATAATTTTACAAATACTGTGGATCCCTCAATTACCAACTGCTTCAGCATTTGTTCTTTTTCTAAAGAATCGGTAATTAAACTCAAGGTACCTTGATTAAATTTAGCAACTAAGTTAATGAACCATTCCTTAGCTTGAAGATCTATTTCATAAGGAACTGGCCTTTTCAAACCAATAACATTTTTAACACCTCGGGATAACCAATCTTCGTGTTTTATTACTGCAATTACAATTTCTGATATTAATAATGTGGCTATTGCTAAATAATCAGCTCTAAGTCCTAAAGCAATTTTTCCTATAATGTATGCTAGGGCTCCTGCAAAAAAAGCTCCGACAATCCAAGAAAATAGTATAGGAAGACCCATGCCCCCTAAAAACCCAGTGGTTGCTGGATTAACAGCTTCGATTGATTCAATAGCAGGTCCTGATATTAGTCTTAAAAGAATTAGCCCCACTATTATGACAAGAGCAATTCCATAGTTTCTTTTTTTTGATTTTTTATAATTTTTTACAATAAAACGAATACTAAACACCATTAAAGCAATTAGAATTACACTGAAAATCATATTTAACCCACCGACTTGCCACGCTTCTTTCACAGGTGGAACTGAAACTAAAACGGCTGCCAACCCACCAAGAGCCGTGTAGCCCATGATCCCAAAATTTATTAATCCTGCATACCCCCACTGAATATTTGCTCCCATTGTCATAACAGCAGATATTAAACAGAAACATAAAATTGATAATGCTATGCTCCAGGACTGGAAAAATCCTACTAAAATTATCAATCCCAACATTATTATATAAGCAATTATTACATCTAAGTTTTGTCTCATAAGACTTTTCCTTTAAAAATTCCTGATGGTCTAAATAATAAAACTACAACTAAAATTGAAAATGAAACAGCAAACTTATAGTCGGTTGATAACAATTGTAACAAACTGTCTGGCTCTATACTTTCTGGGAGTAAATAAATAAAGAATTTTCTGTAAGCATAAGTTACTAGTATTTCTGAAAAAGCAATAACATAACCTCCTAAAAAAGCTCCAAACGGATTTCCAATACCTCCAACAATTGCTGCAGCGAATATTGGAAGCATGTTGTTAAAATAAGTAAATGGTTTAAAACTTTTATCTAACCCATATAGAGTTCCGCCAATTGTTGCTAAAATTGCGGCTATTATCCAAGTAATCATAACAACCTTTTTGGGATCTATTCCGGATAGTAATGCTAAATCTTCATTATCTGAATAAGCTCGCATACTTTTTCCAGTTTTGGTTTTATTTAAAAACCAAAATAAAATAGACACAACTATAATTGTAACAAATAAAGTAATTACTTGAGTTGACTTAATAGTTAAACCTTCGTTTAAACCTGTCATTTCTTTAAATTCATTAGCCTTTAAAATAAATTTTTCTCCATCAAAAAATCTTCTATCAAAAGGTCCGATGATTATTCTTACTATTGCTTGTGTAACAAACATTGTTCCTATGCTTACCATCGCAAGCATAACAGGTGGGCTTTTTTTAAAACGATAGTAGCTAAAAACTAATTTATCCTTAACAAGAACATAGAAAATTGTAACTATTATCCCAAAAGGAATAGCGATTAGCGCAGTAGGAAATACACCAAGACTAATGCCTAGTGATTGAAAATACCACGTAAATAAAATCGTAAACATGGTTCCAAATGACATAAGATCACCAGCGGTAAAGTAAGCAAATCTTAAAATCCCATAAATTAAAGAAACAAAAATAGCGCCCAGTGCTAACTGAGAACCATAAGATAAAGCAGGTACAAATATATAATTTAAGAGTAAGACTATTGCATTTACATAATCCATATTATCCACCTAAAAATGATCTTCTAACTTCTGGATCATTTAATAATTCTTTTCCCGTGCCTGAAAATTTATTTTCTCCTGTAACCAAAACATATCCTCTGTCTGCAATACTCAAAGCTTGTTTCGCGTTTTGCTCAACCATTATGATTGCTACATTTGTTTTTTTAACTTTTAATATGTGATCAAATAATTCATCCATTACTATTGGCGAAACGCCAGCTGTTGGCTCATCAAGCATTAAAACAGAAGGTTTAGTCATTAAAGCTCTCCCTAAAGCAACCTGTTGTCTTTGACCGCCAGACAACTCTCCTACTATTTGAGATCTTTTCTCTTTCAAGACCGGAAACAATTCATAAATTTCATTTATAATTTCACCAATATGTTCCTCTCTTAAATAAGCCCCCATTTCTAAATTTTCTTCCACGCTTAATCCGGTAAAAACATTTCTTGTTTGAGGAACAAAAGATATTCCTTCCTTTACTCTATCTTGAGGAGTTAACTTTGATATATCCCTTCCATCGATAGAGACTTTTCCTGACTTAAGATTTAATAAACCTAACATAGCTTTCATTGCAGTAGATTTTCCTGCACCATTTGGTCCAAGAATTGCAACGATTTCCCCTCTGTTCACATTGATTGTACAAGAACTAATTATGTCTGCTCCTCCATAACCTCCTGTCATCTTTTCACCAGAAAAATAAACCATTAACTTTCCCCATTTCTGTTCTTAGAACCTCTTCCGAGATAGCTTTCAATTACTTGCTCATTATTTTTCACCTCATCTGAAGTTCCTTTGAATAAAACAGAGCCCTCGGACATTACGATTACTGGATTGCACAATCTGCTTATAAAATCCATATCATGCTCAATCATACAAAAAGTATAACCTTTCTCTTTGTTAAGTCTTAAAATTGCACTTCCAATATCTTTTAGTAATGTTCTATTTACACCCGCTCCAACTTCATCGAGTAAAACTAATTTTGCATCTACCATCATGGTTCTGCCAAGTTCTAATAATTTTTTTTGCCCTCCAGACAAATTGCCAGCTAATTCATTTGATAGTTGTGTAAGATTTAAAAAATCGATTACTTCAAGTGCTTTTTGTTTTATTTTTTTCTCCTGTTCTTTTACAGCTTTTGAATTAAATAAAGCATTAGTCAATTGTTCTCCAGATTGATTTCCTGGTACCATCATTAAATTTTCTAAAACTGTAAGATTAGTAAACTCATGGGCAATCTGAAAAGTTCTCAATAATCCTTTTGAAAATAATTCATAAGAAGGAACTCCAGTAATATCTTCATTTTGAAATAATACACTTCCATCTGAAGGTTTTAAATTGCCTGCAATCAAATTAAATAAGGTGGTTTTGCCTGATCCATTAGGACCAATTACTCCAGTAATAGAACCTTTTTTAATTTTAAGTGAGCAATTGGAAACAGCTGCTAGACCTCCAAAATATTTGGAAAGTTTATCTACTTGCAAAATATTTTGATCTTGCTGCATAAGGTTTACTTTTTGTTTAATCGTTTTAAAATACTGTTAAGAGATTTCTCTAAAGATTTGTAAAAACCAGATTTCCGAAGCTCCTTAACTCCTTGTTCGTTAAGTCCTCCTGGAGTTTGAGATTCTGAAACTAAATATTTTAAATGTTTTTTTGAATTAACTGCTGAATCTTCTGATAAGGCAACAAACAATGAAGTGATATATTTTTGAGCTTCATTTCTTTTAATTCCTTTTTTAACCAACCAATCTGACAAAACTTTTAATATTTCATAAAAAGGAGCCATCATTCCTGAAGTAGCCCAAAAATTTTTTGATGATTTTTCATTTCGGATTTCGACAGTTATGCCAATTTTGTTAAAAAAATCTCTCACCTGATTATCCGGTGGACAAATTGGAACCGGTCCTTTTCCTAATGAAATTGGTGGCAATGGTATAGCTCTAACAATTTTTGCCTTTTTCTTAACTATTTTTTTTAGTTGAGTTAAATTAATTGTAGAAATAAAACTAATGATCTTTTGATTAGATCTAAAATTTAATTTTGGCAATATTTTTGCTCCTACTTTTGGTGTTACAGCTAAAAAAACCCAATTACATTTATCAACAATTTCTTGATTAGTTTTTCCAATATTAACTTTTCTAAATCTTTTTTTTAATTTTTGAGCAATATTTCTATTTCTGGGTGAAACAAGAATTTTTTGAAAGGAAATCTTTGAAGTGCAAATTCCAGTTACAACTGATAAAGTAATTTTTCCAGTTCCGATAAATCCCAATTTCATGATGAAATGAAGAATATAGAAGCCCTACCCTTAAATAAAGGGAATTTTGAAGATCTATTTTCTACATATAATAAGATTGTTGATGATTCTATTTACAGTTCCTATAATGGTTAAAGTACTAAATAAAAAATGGGGAGTAAAATATGGAAAAAGAAATGCTTGCAATAGCAAAACTTAAATCTGGCGAAGGAAAATTTGAAAAGTTCATGGGATTTATGCAATCAGATAAAGGAATGGCAGTAAGAAAAACTATTGCTCATGTTGAAAAAACAGTTCCAGCAATAGCACCAGATAAAAGTTATGTTATGTTTAAAGTCTCAGTTCATAATGAAGAAGAAATGAAAAAGTTCGCTTCAGGTAATAACCCGATAGCAAAACCTATTTTCGATGAATGTATCGAAGTTGTTCAAATGTATGAATTGAGTAAAGTTAATCTATAAAGTTTAATAATAAGAAAGGATAATAAAAATGATAGAAAAATTTAATGGAATTATTTATTTAATCGTCTTCATAGTCCATTTTTTAGGTTTCGGAGTTTATGCTTATCAAATGATAATTAATAACAAAAAATTTAGAGCAAAATTTGAAATGGACGAAACAGCAACACCTATAATGCGAATGATAGGTGCTTCGTTTCTTGGAGCATTATTAATGGCTCTTTACATTATGTTCATTAGACCTGGAGGAGTAGAGGGTACTTGGGGATTTTTTAATTTAGTTTTTATACAAAATCTTAGTATCTTCATTGTAAATACTTACTCAATTAAAATTGATAAGACAGGAGTAAAAAACGATTCTAATGAAGGGGTTATCGCACCACTAGTTTTTACAATTTTAAGCGCTATTCTTTGTTATGGGCTTGCAGATAAAATTTACTATTAACAATTAATAAATAAAAGTAGATGAAAAAAGTGATTATTTATACTGGTCCAATGTGTAATTTTTGCTCTGCAGCAAAACATTTACTAAATAAAAAAAAAGTTATTTATACAGAATTTGATATAGCGGTTGATTCATCAAAAAAACAAGAAATGCAAGAAAAAACAAATGGGGCAAGAACTATTCCTCAAATCTTTATAGGCGATACCTATGTCGGGGGATATAACGAATTAAAAGCTTTAGAAGTTGAGGGTAAACTTAATACGCTTTTAGGAATATAACTTTAAAGCCAACTTGGATACGGTAATTTTTTTTCAATTAAGAATTTTTTATTAAATAATTTACTTTGATATCTATCAGATCTGTCGCACAGTATAGTAATTATAGTTTTGCCTGGTCCTAACTTTTTGGCTAATCGAATAGCACCAGCTATATTTACCCCACAACTTGTTCCAAGACTTAAACCTTCATTCTTAATCAAATTATATAAAATAGGCAAAGACTCATGGTCATCTATAGAAAAAGCGCCATCAATTTTAGCTTCGGCAAAGTTAGCAGTGATTCTGCTTGACCCAATACCTTCAGTAATTGATCCGCCTTCGCTTTTTAATTCTCCATTTTCAATATAGTTATAAAGAGATGAGCCTCGTGGATCAGATAAATAAATTTTTACATTTTTGTTTTTTTCTTTTAAGAAATTACTAACACCTGCAATTGTACCACCAGTTCCTGAGGAACAAACAAAACCATCTATTTTTCCTTCGGTTTGTTCCCATATCTCTGGACCTGTAGATTTATAATGTCCTTTTGCATTTGCAGTATTATCAAATTGATTAGCCCACACTACTCCTTGATTATTTGTATTCTTTAATTCTTTAGCTAATCTACCTGCGACTTTTACATAATTACCATTATCTTTGTATGGCTTGGGCGGGACCAGCCTTAACTCGGCTCCTATATTTATTAGTGTATCTTTTTTTTCTTGGGTTTGATTTTCATTCATTACAATTATAGTTTTATATCCTAATGAGTTACCAATATGACAGAGACCAATACCTGTGTTACCTGCGGTTCCTTCAACTATGGTACCGCCTTTTGATATAAGTTTTTTTTCTTCTGCGTCTCTAATTAATGCTAATGCTGCTCTATCTTTGACTGAACCTCCTGCATTTAAATATTCAGCCTTTCCATAAATATTACATTTTGTTAACTCTGAAGGTCCACTTAATTTTATTAGAGGCGTGTTTCCTATTCCTGCAATAAAATTATTCTGAGTATTTTTCATAAATTTTAAGATTTTTTTTAATCTTCATGGCTAATTCCGTATGGTTTAAATGATTTGTCCTCGTCAGGTTTAGATTTAATATTTTTTGCTGGTACGCCAATCATAACTGCATGTGAAGGCACATCGTGAGTTACAACGGCATTGGCTCCAACTTTTGCATACTCTCCCACAGTTATTGGACCAAGTACTTGAGCTCCAGAACCAATAACAACATTATCTTTTAGAGTAGGATGTCTTTTTATATTTCTTTGTTCTTCTGATTTGATGCTTGGAGAAATTCCACCAAGAGTAACTGCATGATAAATGGTTACATTGTCACCGATATGAGAGGTTTCCCCAATTACTACTCCCATTCCATGATCAATAAATAAATTTTTTCCTATCCTTGCATTAGGATGAATTTCTATACCTGTAATAAATCTAGAAAATTGTGAGATTATCCTAGCAACCAAATGAAATTTAGCCTTGGAAAAAAAGTTTGCTATTCTATGTAAAAATACTGCTTTAACCCCAGGATAAGTTAAAATAATACTTAATTTAGATTTGGCCGCCGGATCTCTTTCTATTATAGATTTTAAAAAATCATTCATAACTGAATTATATAGGTAATAATCTTAATATTATAACTATTTAAATTGATAATAGTTATCGTTCTTATATTTAACTTATTTAAACTCTTAATTTACCTTTTATATTTGCTGGAACAGCAATATCTATCATTGTTGGTTTTTCTAGATTTAAATTATTCATTATTTCTACATATTGCTCTGCTGAACTTACTTGTAATCTAGGATTTTTTTTTTTTTGCTCACCAATAGTACTTACTTTATTACCTTTATAATCGTGAGCAGGATAAACTAGAGTTTTTTCTGGTAATTTTAATAATTTATCAAATAAAGAATGATATTGATCAATAGGATTTCCATTTTGAAAATCGGTTCTACCAGTTCCATTAATTAACAAAGTATCGCCTGTAAAAACTCTATCATTCATTAAAAAACTGTAAGAACAATCAGTGTGACCTGGGGTATAAATTGATTTTAACTCTATATTTTCAATTTTTATTTTTTCATCATCTTTGACATGTATATCTATAACCTCAGAAGCTGATTGTTCGCCCATAATTTTTGAGCAATTCGTTTTTTTACTTAATTCGTTTAAACCTGAAATATGATCTGCATGAATATGTGTATCGATAACTTTTACAAGTTTTAGATCCAAATCTTTTAATACATTTAAATATTCTGGTGTGTTTTCAATTACAGGATCAATAATTAAAGCTTCTCTTCCTTTGCCGCTTGAAATTATGTACGTGTAGGTTGAAGATTTATTATCAAATAATTGTTTGAAAATCATAATTATTTAAAACTATAAAAAATTGCATAGCAAATCAATCTTGCTTATAATAATTCTAATTAACAATTAGAGAGGGAAAAATTATGACATTAAAAATAAATAGCGTAGCTCCAGATTTTACAGCGGAGACTTCTGAAGGAAAATTATCATTACACAAATGGTTAGGAGATAGTTGGGGCGTTTTGTTTTCACACCCAAAAGACTTTACGCCAGTGTGCACAACAGAGCTTGGTGCGTTGGCTAAAATGAAGCCAGAATTTGATAAAAGAAATGTTAAAGTTATGGGTTTAAGTGTAGATCCAGTTTCTGACCATGTTAAATGGCTTGATGATATTAAAGATGTTTGTGGATTAAAACCAAACTACCCAATTGTTGCTGATGAGAAGCTGGAAGTTGCAAAACTTTATAATATGCTTGAAGGCGATGCTGGAACAACATCAATGGGGCGTACAGCGGTAGATAACCAAACAGTAAGAACTGTTTATGTAATTAGACCAGATAAAAGAATTGGGTTATTTTTAACTTATCCAATGACAACTGGCCGTAACTTTCATGAGATATTAAGAACAATTGATTCAATGCAGCGTACAGCAAAACACAAAATTGCTACACCTGCGGACTGGAAACCAGGTGAGAAAGTAATAATTGTTCCTAAAGTTACAAACGAAGAAGCCAAAAAAATATATCCAGATGGTTGGGAAACTATAAAACCTTATTTGCGTAAGGTTCCAGACCCAGTTAAATAAATTTGGATCAAAAAAAATTAGACCAACAATCTCAGCATTGGGAAACTAGTTTCCTAAATAAGCCTGAGATGTTTGGTTTAGAACCAAGTATGGCTGCAGTTAAAAAAAATTACTTGCAAGGTAAACTATTTCCCTTCCATCCGGCATTTTCGTAATTTCCTAAAAAACCATCAGATATATTTACACATTTATAATTTTTTTTTGTTAGTAGTTCGGCTGCAGCTTGAGACCTGACTCCCCCCATACACATAGTCAATATTTCCTGGTCTTGTCCAATATTTAAATTACTTAATTCTTTTTCAAAATTTTCATTTAAACTTTTGTCTGCAAATTGAATAGAAAGAAAATAAGTTTTTAAACCAAACTTTTCCCCATCTGGTCTACCATCAGTCGTCCACTCTTCTTCTGTTCTTACATCAAGTAGCACGCATTTTGGATTATTTTTTACATATTCTTTTATTTCTTTGCTTGGTAATTGTTTAATCATTTTATTTTTTTTTTGGTATGAATACTAAACATATACCATTATTGCAATATCTTTTCCCAGTAGGATTTGGTCCATCATCAAAAATATGACCGTGATGTCCTCCACATTTTTTGCAGTGGTACTCAGTTCTAGGGGATCCAATCAATGTATCAATCTTAGTTTCAAAGACATTAGGTAAAGATTCAAAAAATGATGGCCAACCGCTTCCGCTCTCGTACTTTGATCTAGATTCAAAAAGTTTAGTTCCGCATCCAACGCAACAATAGTCTCCTTCTCTTTTTTCATAATTCAAAGAACTGGTGCCAGGTGGTTCTGTTCCTTCTTCAAATAATATATATTTTTGGTCCGCTGTTAAATTTTTATTCATTTCTTTCTTTTTTAGAAGATAAAACTATACCTGTAACAATTAATAAAGCCCCAATTAAATGATAAAACATAAATTTTTCCTTAAATATTATTATAGCTAATATCGTGCTAAAAATTGGCATTAAATGCAAAAATATTCCAGATCGATTTGAACCAATTATAGATATTCCCTTAATCCAAAAAATAAATGAAGCCAATCCCGGAAATAAAACAACATAAGTTAAGGTCATTATAAATGGTAAATTAATGTTGGCCCTATTACCTAGCGCTAATTCTATCAAATATGCTGGTAGCAAAAAAATTAGTCCCGCAGTAATGATGGATTGCAGAAGAGATAATTGAGATATTTCTAGTTTTTTCTTCCTTAATAAAGCTGAGTACATAGCCCAGGAAAACATAGCTACAACCATCCACAGGTCACCTTTATTAAAATTCAAATTAAGTAAAATGACCAAATCAGCTTTTGTTATAATTACAAAAACACCAGAAAGTGAGAAAATTACACCTAATATTTGATAAAAATTTGTTTTCTCTATTTTAAATAACCAGCAAAAAACAATTATCATAACTGGAATAGTTGAGATCATCAAAACTCCGTTAATTACTTGAGTAAAGTTTAATGAATAATAAACAATTGAATTAAATATTGTAATGCTCGTTATACCTAAAACTACAATTAATTTAATGTTTTGTAATATATAATTTTTTTTTTCAAAAATTTCTTTGAGCGTAAATGGCGCTAAAATCAACCAAGCAAATGTCCATCTATAAAAATTTAAAGTAAATGGCGGTATTTCAAAAAGACTGGCCGCTTTTCCAACTATAAAATTTCCGGACCAAAATAAAGTTGTAAGAATTAAAAAAATATAGGCTTTTTTATTTTGCGAAAACAAAAAACTCCTAACTAAATCTTATTGATTTGTAAGGGGATAAATCTAAATTCGTTTTTTCTTCTGCTATCATGCCAGCAAGAATTTTGCCTGAAATAGCTCCTAATGTCCACCCAAGATGATGGTGTCCAAAAGAATAAAATAAATTTTTATAATTTTTTGATGGTCCCATTACAGGTAAAAAATCAGGTAAAGTTGGTCTAAAACCTAACCATTCATCTTCATGTTTTCCTAATTCTGGAAAAAGGTATTTTGCATTATTAACAAGATTCATAATTCTTTTTTTGCTTAATGGATTGTCTAAACCACCGAATTCTACTGTTCCTACTGCTCTCAATCCTTGTTCCATAGGAGTCATCCCGAATCCCCTGTTTAAAAAAATTACCGGTCTCGAAAGAAGATGATCATAACCTTTGAAATGAACATGATAACCTCGTTCAGTATCCAATGGTATATTTTCATTTGCCTGATCTGTTAATTTTTTTGAAAAAGCACCGCAAGCAATAACAGTTTTATTAAATTCATAAGAATTTAAATTAGTTTTAATTTTTGGTTTATTATCAGACGAAAAATTTATTGTTTCAACATTTTCTTTTATAAATTTTCCACCTTTTTTTAAAAATAATTCAAAAAGCTTAATTAAAATTTTTCTTGGATTTCTTGCATGTCTCGCACTTGGATATAAAACTCCACTATGATAAATTTGTTTTATGTGTGGCTCAAGATCGTGAATTTCGTGCGGTTTTAATAATTGTTGTTCAACACCCAATTCTTTTCTTACATTTATTTCTAATTCTCTGCTTTTTAAATCTCTATTGGTCCAAAAATAAATTATTCCTCTGCTCTCAACTAAGCCGGAAATATCGATTTCCTGGAACAGTTCATCATATGCAGGCAATGCTAAATCCAAGATTTGATGCATATATTTTGCTGTATACATCATTTTTTTTCTTGTACAATTTTTTATAAATCTTAAAAACCAAGGAATCATCTTGGGTACATAATTCCACTTTAATGCCAATGGTCCCGTTGTACTTAACAGCATAGAAGGTACATCTATTAATATATCAGGTCTATTTAGTGACAGAGATGCATAAGGAGAAAAATGACCAGCATTTCCATAGGAAGCTGAATTTTTTCCTGGATCATCTTTATCAATCAATGTTACTTGAAATCCTTTTCTAATAAGGTGAAGTGATACACAGACCCCTTGTATTCCAGCACCAATAACACCAACTGAAGATTTTAACGGAACATCGTTTTTCATAACGTGTTTAGATATATATTATTTATGATTTAATTATTAGATGACAGTTTATACTTACACTGCTTCTTTATGATGAGTAACAGGGATGATTTTTCTAGTATCATCTCTCTCAACTATCTCTTCGATAGCAATATCCTCTTCGGTATTAGCTTTTCCTGTATTAGCCCTCTTAATATAACCATCAATATCAGCTCCCTCTTCGGTTCTTAATGTGTTCTTAAAAAAAATATCTCCTTTGATGACAGCATTTTTTCCAATTATCACAACGTCAGCTGAAATTTTTCCTTCCACATGTCCATTGATCTCTATATTTCCGGCTTCTATTGTTCCTCTAACTGATCCAGTATCGGTTATAGTCATTTCCGAAACAAATATATTTCCATTTATTAATCCCGCAATATCCACTGAACCTGCAGATCTTAAATCTCCCTCGAGCTGCATGGTCTCTCCGACATATGACCTGCCACTTGTGTTTAGTGTAGTCTCTTCGATACCACGTAAAGTTTTAAACATTTTTTTATTTAAGCACAAAATAGGTATTTTAGAAAATGAAAAAACAAATAATATTGGGGTAAATGTTGCAATCTCAGGTTGTTTTACCAGTCTGAAATTTTTCTAACTTATTTCATCTTTCTGATGAATATTGCAACTCATTACAATACCAAGACCCAACATGATAGAAAGCATTGAGGAACCTCCATATGACATTATAGGCAGTGGAGCTCCTACTATTGGAACTAAGCCTAAAACCATTGACATATTAACAGCCACATAAATAAAAAATGCTGTGGCAAAACCAAAACAGTATATTTTAGCAAAATTGTTTCGTGATTTGTTACCAATTTTGGTAATCCTATAAATAATTGCTACGTAGATAATCAATAGCAAAATACAACCAATAAAACCAAATTCCTCTGAAAATAAAGTAAATATAAAATCAGTATGCTTCTCAGGTAAGTAGTCTAAATAGCTTTGGCTACCTTGTAAAAAACCTTTTCCAAATATACCTCCTGAGCCTACAGCAATTTTTGATTGAATAATTTGATAGCCTGCACCGAGAGGATCTCTTTCGGGATCAAGAAAGGTTAGGATTCTTGATTTTTGATAAGGTTTTAAAAAAGATATTCCAACTGGGAGCAGGCAAATCAAAATTAAAAAGGAATATAAAAAGAATTTAATTCTGAATCCAGCCAACCAAATCACCGCGATACCACCTAACAAAATTAATACAGCAGTTCCCAAATCTGGCTGTATAGCTACTAAAGCAACAGGAATAGATAAGGCAAATATAGGTACAAAAATATATTTAAAGCTCGTTACATTTTCTATAGGAATTTTGTAATAATATCTTGCTAAAAAAGCAATTAAACTTACTTTCATTAATTCAGACGGTTGAATGTTAATGAAAAATAAATTAATCCATCTCTTTGAACCAGAAGAAGTAATGCCAAAAGAATCAACTGCAAATAATAAAGCTAATACTATAAAATAAAAAAAATATGAAAATTTATACAACAGACTTATATTTATAAAAGAAATTATTATAAAAAACATAAAAAATGTAAAAAATCTATATATATGGCTTTGTGTGAAATAACCGATCTTTCCTTGTTCGCTGGAAAACATTGCAAAGCAACTTATAGTTCCTAATAATAAAACAAAAAAAATAAGATAGAAATCTAATGCCAATATCTTTTCTCTAAAACTTAAATTTTCTCTTCTAATGTTTTCTCGTAGCATATTAAACTTCCTGGAATAAATCTGACTGATATTTTTTTCTAAGTTTATGTCTATCTAGCACTTTCTTTATTACTTTCTTTGCTATCGGAGCTGCAGCTGAACTTCCTGTTCCTCCATGTTCAATAACAACACTAATTGAGTATCTTGGATTCTTATAAGGGGCAAATGCTATAAAAAGTGCGTGGTCTCTTCTTTCATATGGTAAATCTTTTTGTTTTAATTTTAATTCTCTTTCTTCTGCTGTAATTGTCCTTATCTGAGATGTTCCTGTTTTTCCTGCATACATAAACTCGTTGGTTAATCTTGATCGATAGGAAGTTCCCATGGGTTCGTTTGTTGCTCCATATAAAGCATCTAAAACAAACTTTATATTTTCTTTATTGCGAAATAATTTTTTTACACTAGTATCTTGAGCATTATTTTCATCAAAGATTAAATTATTTTCTTCTTTTCTTGAAAGAAATTCTCTTCTCCAATCATTAATTATTCCCTGCAAAGCATATTTATCATCGATTATTCTAGGCTTAATCGTATATCCTCCGTTAGCTAACTGAGACATCATTAAACATAATTGTATCGGTGTGGTTTGAAAATAACCTTGACCTATTCCAGTAATTAAAGTTTCTCCCAAAACCCAACCTTTTCCAATATTTTTTAATTTCCATTTTGTATTTGGAACTACACCACTTTTTTCTTCAACAAAGTTTGTTAAAACTTTTTCTCCAAGTCCAAATTGTTTTGATGTTACAGATAATCTGTCCACCCCTAATCTTCTTGAAGTTTCATAAAAATAAATGTCGCAAGACTGTTTAATGGCACTTCTCAAATTCATAAATCCATGTCCTTTTTCTTTCCAGCAGTGATATTTCATGCCATAAAGTTCAATGCTTCCTGTACATTGAATAATATGTTGTGGATTAATTACATCATTCTCTAGAGCTGATAGTGCCACAATAGGCTTTATTGTTGAGCCAGGTGGATAAAGACCTGCTAAAGGTTTATTTATTAGTGGTTTTTTTTTATCTTTTATTAGTACTTCCCAATCTTCAGAGCTGATACCGTGTACAAATTTGTTTGAATTAAATGTAGGACTTGAAACTAAAGAAACTATATCTCCAGTATATATATCCATAACACATACTGATCCGCTTATATCTTTCATTAATTCACCGGTAAATTCTTGCACTTCATGATCTAAAGTGGTTTTAAAATCTTGACCAGCTGTACCTTGAATAAATTTTAGTTCCTTAATTCTTTTTCCATAAGCATTAACTTCAAATCTTTGTAAACCTGGTTTACCGATCATTTCATTATTTAAAAGTTTCTCTAAACCGGTCTTGCCTGTCTTTAAACCAGGAATGTCAATTTCCCTAAGTAGTTTACTATTTTCTAAATCTTTTTTACTTGTATCCGCAACATAACCTATAATATGAGATGAGGAGCCATTATGTAAATATTTTCTAGCTACAGAAACAACTGGTTTTATTCCTTGCATCTCATGTAGAAAAAGATTTAATCGAGAAAATTCTTCCCAAGACAAATTATCCGAAATGATTATTGGCTCCCAAGGTTTACGTTTTTTTAATCTTTTTACTAAACTGTTTCTTTTTCTTCTATTGAAATCAATCATTCTTGACAATTTAAAAAATAATGTTTCTAGATCTGGCACATCTTCCGGAATCATATGTAGTTGGAAAACTCGTGTATTTTTTGCAATTTTTTTACCAAAATAATCTTCGATTACTCCTCTTTGAGGAGCAAGTTTCCATTCTCTCAATCTGTTTTTGTCAGATAACGATCTCCATTTAATATTTTCAGAAATTTGAAGATAGAAAAGTCTACTAATAATGCTAATAAAAACTACAATCTTAACAGAAGTTATTATGAACATTCTTCTAGTTATTAATTTAGATTTATTTTGAAATGTTCCTAAAAAACTACGCATAAAATTATTGTTTCATGAAATTGAGTAAAATAGAAAAAATTCCCCATAAAATTGGATAAAAAACAAGTGTAAAAACAGAATTTTTAAATAGAAATAAATAGTCTACTTGATAATTTGAGAAATATAATGCCAAAAAGTAAATAAAATTCCCAATTAGTAAAGCTGGAATAAAGCTTATCCAATCATTTATTAATGTTATTCTTACAGTTACAACTCTTACGTAGGCAGCAACTCCAGCTATAATTAATAGGGATAATGAGTTAACGCCTAAAGGAAGACCAAACACAACATCTGTAATTATTCCTGCTAAAAATATAAAGCCATAACCCAAAGAATCTGGTTGTCTTAAAACCCAGTAATAAACTAAAATGTAGTGAATGTTTATTGAAAAAAATTTTAAATCAAATACTGAGCTGCCATTTAAAGAAATAAATAAAAGCAACAAAAGTGGAAAAAATTCAAAAATTCTAAATTTTATTTCATTATATGAGCGTGCCATAACGATTTATTTATTATCAAAATCCTCTATTTTAACATTTACAAATGTTATTTGATCTAAATTAGAAAATAACATTACATTAATAATACCATCTTCAATTTTAACTTCACCTATTGGTATGCCTGGTGAAAAAATTCCTTCTTTACCAGATGTATAAACTTTTTCACCATCTTCAATATTATAATTTTCTGGCAAATATTCTAAGGTTGGTTCTTTTCCACCATGTCCACTTAGTATCGCATGATATGCTGAGGGTTCAGTTATAACAGGAATTTTACTATTTAAATCAGAAATTAATAAGACCCTTGAAGAAAAGAAATTTACATCAACTATTCGACCAATAAAATTTTCTCCGTGTAAAACAGCCATGCCATTTTTTATACCTTTATTACTACCCACGTTAATAATAAAGGAATTCAGATACATACTTTGTTTATCTAACATTATCCTTGCGCTAATAAAATTAAACGTGGAAGAGGCTTGCTCATCAATTAATTTTCTTAGTTGAGTATTTTCTAACTCTAAAAAATCTGATTTAGAAACATTATTTTTTAAGTTTTCATAATCTTTTTTTAATTCTGTGTGTTCATCATAAAGGTTTAAGTGACTTTTAATAAAATTATTAAAATTATTAAAACTTGTTGATGGAACGGAAACAGCTTGGGATCCTCTATAAATTATATCTTTAATAAAAGATCTAAAATAATTGAGTGGTTTGACTTCTAAGCTTTCAAGAAAAATTAAAGTGGTAGAAACAATTACCAGTACAAATAATGAAAATCGTTGCTTTGTACCTTTTGCTAATAGGGCAGAGCGAATTGCTATACCGACATCATCACGACTTGTTTCCATAATCCATCATTCTAATAAAAAACTTAATTTATTAACATAGTGGAGAATGTTTCCTCTTGATCTAAAGCTTTTCCAGTTCCTAAAGCAACACAAGATAGTGGATCTTCTGCGATTTGCACAGGTAAACCAGTTTCTTTAGTTATTAGCTTGTCGATATTTTTTAATAGAGCTCCCCCTCCAGTTAACACTAATCCCATATCTACTAAGTCTGCTGACAGTTCAGGTGGTGTCTTTTCTAAAGCATCTTTAATTCCACCCATAATTTGAGTCAAAACAGGTTTTAAAGCTTCTGCTGTATCTTCTTCTTTCAAAGAAATTTCTTTTGGAGTGCCTGATCTTATATCTCTACCCTTCATCAGATAAGTGTTTCCGCTTGTAGGTATAGCAGTACCTATCTCTTTTTTAATTTTTTCTGCACTAGCTTCACCTACCAATAAATTAAATTGTTTTCTCATATAACTTATTATTCCAGCATCCATTGCATCTCCTGCAACTCTTAGTGAATTTGCATAAACTACTCCGCCTAAAGACAAAACTGCAATTTCAGTAGTTCCTCCTCCAATATCAACTACCATGGATCCTGTTGCTTCAGAAATTGGTAATCCTGCGCCAATTGCTGCTGCTATTGGCTCTTCTATTAAATTTACTTTTCTTGCTCCAGCTGCTAAGGCAGAATCTTGAATAGCTTTTCTTTCAACTGGTGTTGATCCTGTTGGCACACAAATTAAAATTCGTGGATTCGCAAAAGCTTTTCGCTTATGAACTTTTTTGATAAAGTGTTTTATCATTTCTTCAGTTACTATAAAATCTGCAATTACTCCATCTCTTAAAGGTCTTACTGCAGATATATTACCTGGCGTTCTTCCTAACATTGTTTTTGCTTCGTCTCCAACAGCAAGAACGGATTTTTTACCTTTGTCTTCTATAATTGCTACAACTGATGGTTCGTTAAGAACAATACCTTCTCCTTTTACAAATACTAAAGTATTCGCTGTTCCCAAATCTATAGCCATATCTGTTGACCAAATTTGACTTATTTTTTTTGTAAAATTAAACATTTATATACCTTTCATTTTTTGTTGTTTTTGAACTTTTTGTTGTTGATATCCTTCTGGTGCTGTTTTTTTTCTCTTAATAATCATTTTATTTAATGCATTTAAATAAGCATTAGCAGAAGCAACTAAAGTATCTGTGTCAGCAGCCTGACCTACCGTTGTTTTTCCGTTTTCTTCAATTCTAACGCTAACTGTTGCTTGAGCATCAGTGCCCTCTGTTACTGCGTGCACTTGATAAAGTTGAAGTTTTACATCGTGTGGATATAATTTTTTTATACATTTAAATATAGCATCTACTGGTCCATCACCAGTTTCACTAGCTTTTTTCATATCTCCATAAACTTCTAATGTCATATCAGCTTTTTGGGGCTCACCAGTACCAGCAAATACTTTTAGAGACTTCAAAGTAATAACATTTTTTTCTTTTATTAAACTATCATCAACTAGAGCTGCAATATCTTCGTCATAAACATGTTTTTTCTTATCTGCTAAAATTTTAAATTTTCCGAAAGCAGTTTGAATTACATCGTCTGTAATATCTTTGTACCCAAGAGACGTTAGTTTATCTTTAAATGCGTGTCTGCCTGAATGTTTTCCCATCACTAAGGAAGTTTGATTAACTCCCACGCTTTCTGGAGTCATTATTTCGTATGTGTTTCTGTTTTTGAGCATTCCATCTTGGTGTATTCCTGATTCATGTGCAAAAGCATTTTTTCCAACAATTGCTTTATTAAATTGAACTGGAAAACCTGTTGCGTTTGAAACAACTTTTGATGCTTTGCTTAACAATTTTGTATTAATTCCCGTTTTAAATGGCATAAGATCGTTTCTAGTTTTCATTGCCATTACAATTTCTTCGAGCGCTGCATTACCAGCTCTTTCTCCTATGCCATTAATTGTACACTCAATTTGTCTGGCACCAGCAGATACACCTGCCAATGAATTTGCTACGGCTAAACCCAAATCATTATGACAATGAGTTGATAAAATAGCTTTATCTATATTTGGCACTTTATTAATAAGCACTTCGATTATTTTTTTGAATTCTGATGGAACGGTATATCCAACTGTATCCGGTATATTAATTGTTTTTGCTCCGCATTTAATTGCTAGTTCGACAGTCTTACACATAAAATCCATATCGGTTCTTGTTCCGTCCTCACATGACCACTCAACATCATCAGTAAATTTTCTTGCGTAGGTAACGTGCTCTTTTATTGAGTCTATAACATCTTCTGGAGATTTATTTAATTTATGCTTCATATGAAGCGGGCTTGTAGAAATAAAAGTGTGAATTC
>CACLHE010000004.1 GCA_902606665.1 uncultured Pelagibacteraceae bacterium | reverse complement strand
ATTTTTGAGTAATTTTTTGAAAAATTTTTACAGCAAATATAATGACTATAGTGCATATTATTAATTGGATTGCCCATTTTGTTCGCACGCTAGTCGCGATTCCAATAGTAATTAAATCAAAATACATAATTAATTCTAAAGCACTTTTTACCGGGTGACGAAAACGAACAATTGATAAGGCTCCAATCATACCTAGAGACAAAGCTATATTACCTGCGATCGTTTTAGTTATTACAAAAGTTATTACGGGAAGAATCATAAAAGCAACAGTTTGGGCGTGAGATTTTGCCCATCCCTGACCAGATAAAGTTAAGGCAAATCGTAGTGACAATCCTCCAAATATTAGAATAGCTAATGATGTAATTTCATCCATAAGAATATCTCTATAATCTTTATAATCTTTTTGATCTAATTTCAAAGAAATTTAACTCAATTCTTAAAATTGCCATGTCTCGATTATACTTGTATTGAACTAAAAATAAAAAGTATTATAAATCAAAGAAGACTAATGGCGGGATAGCTCAGTTGGTTAGAGCGTTGGACTCATAAGCCAAAGGTCGCTGGTTCGACTCCAGCTCCCGCTACCAATTATTGAAACAGTGATTAAGAAATTTTTACAAAAAATATTTAAAATAGTTTCATACGGAATCTTTTTTAAAATTTATGGCAAAGTAGAAAAATCCATAAATACTAAAACAGATGAAAGAATAAATGTTAAAACAGTTCAAGCTGATAAAGATTTAAGTTATAGAATTTTCAACATTTCAAATGGAAGATTATATACTGACCGAATTCAAGATACTGCGATTTTAATTGATAATAAAATTATAGAAGAACCATCGTTTCAATTGAGACATACATATGATTCAAAAATATTTAATTCAAATATAAAAGAAAATATTGTTTTTAAAAAAGGTACACCGAGAAAGTTAAGAGATTTTAATGGTAGAGTATTGTCTTTGCTTACAGGAGGGGGAGGGAATAATAATTACTGGCATTGGTTATTTGATGTATTGCCAAGATTTTCCCTATGCAGCAAAATTTTTAATTTAAACGATGTAGATTATTTTTTACTACCCGATCATATAAAAAAATTTCAGATTGAAACATTAGATTGTCTTAACATTCCTTTACATAAAAGACTTTCAAGTAAAAAATTTAGACACATTAAAGCTAAGGAACTGGTAGTGACAGATCATCCTGTAATGATAAGTGGAAATGCCACAAGAGATATAATGAATATGCCAGTTTGGATTTCAAAATGGCTTAAAGAAGCATTTGTAAACCAAGCTGAAGCTAGTGATGTTAAAAAAATAGAAAAGATTTATATAGATAGAAATGATGATGCATTAAAGAAGACACCCCAAAGATTCATATCTAATGAAGATGAAGTCAAAAAATATTTATTAGAAAAAAATTATACATTTATAAAGTTACATAACCTAAAATTTATTGACCAAGTTCAATTATTTGCTAATGCAGAAAGTATTGTTGGTTTACATGGAGGAGGATTTGCTAACATTGCTTTTTGTAAAGCTAAAACAAAAGTTATAGAGTTAAGAAGTTCCGATTCAGGTACCCCAATAGAAAATTTAGCATTAAAAAATGATTTAAATTATAATTCAGTAACTGTTGAAGCAAAAAAAACAGATAATTTTCAATTTCCTAATCAACAAGGAAGTATTCATATACCAATTAATAATTTATCAAAATTAATAGAATCGTAAAATTTATGAAAAATTTAAATATGTTTTGTTTAACCTTGGAACCAAATCATTATAAATTTATAAAAGAATTAGGTTACATCCCAGTTGGCCTTGGAGAAAAAGAATTTAATGAAAATTGGTTGAGTGATAAATCTGGAATAAATATTTCAAAGAAAAATAAAAATTATGGAGAATACACTTACCACTATTGGATTTGGAAAAATTATTTAGATAAACTCGATGATAAATGGATAGGATTCTGCCAATACAGAAAATTTTGGAGTTTAAAAAATTTTAACAATAATGAAATAAATATTAAAAGTTTAGAAACTCAAGTTTTGAAACAAATACCCAAAGAATTTGAAAATTATGAAGCTATTCTTGGTGAGCCCATGTTCATCAATCAATGGAGAACAATGAAATTTCTTAAAAAAGGATTAAAAATTTTTATAAAAAGACCAGCGTTACTTTTTAGTGAAACAAAGAGAAATATAAACTTTCATTTTGATTTCATGCATGGGGAAAACAATTTAAAAAATGCAATAGATTTGCTTGATATGAATAATAAGAATGATTTCAAAAATTTTGTTAATACGGAAGTTTCCTTTAACCCACACAATATGTTTATTTGCAAATCAAAGTCGAAATTAAAAAGATATTATGAGGAATTGTTTCCATGGCTTGAAAAGTGTGAAAATTTATTTGGTTTTGAAAATTTAAAAGGTTATGGAAAAACAAGAATTTATGGTTTCTTAGCTGAAAGATTTATGTCTTATTGGTTTAAAAAAAATACAAAATATTCAATAATGCCAATAATTTTTTATGATATTAGGAAAGATTTAAATTCATTTTCTTCTAATGAAAGTTGACAAGTATTGCGAATAACTGCATTTGCCATAAAATTTCATTGCATTCATAATATTATATTTATTTATCCATTTGTTGTTTAAGGCTATTTCCTCTAAGCATGCTATTTTAAGGCCTTGTCTTTTTTCTAATGTAGAAACAAAAGCTGAAGTGCTATAAAAATCTTTTATAGAACCAGTATCTAACCAAGCTCCACCTCTACCAAGAAAATGTGCTGATAATTTATTTTTTTTTCTATATTTATTTAATAGATCTACTATTTCAATTTCTTTTCTTTTTGATGGTTTTAAGTTTTCACTATATTTAATTACATCATTATCAAAGAAGTAAAGACCTGTAACAGCTAAATTCGAAAATGATTTTTTTGGTTTCTCTATTATTTTAGTTATTTTGTTTTTTTTGTTAATGGTTGCTACTCCATAGGAAGAAGGATTACTGACCGGATGCAAAATAACAGATGCACCTTTATTAAGTCTAACACATTCCTTTAATTTTTTAGTTAGACTTTGTCCATAAAAAAAATTATCACCTAAAATTAAAGCTACATTACTTTTTCCAACAAATTTTTTTCCAAGAATAAATGCATCTGGTAAGCCTTTGGGATATTTTTGTTCTACATAAGTAATTTTAATTCCTAAATTATTTCCATTTGGTAAAATTTTTTTAAATTGACTTAATTGACCTTTATTCACTATGATTAAGATATCTTTTATTCCTGAAAGCATTAATATCGACAAAGGATAATATATTAAAGGTTTATCATAGATCGGTAATAATTGTTTATTAACAGCTTTCGTTAAAGGACTCATGCGAGTGCCAGTACCACCTGCTAATATAATTCCTTTATTAATCATTTTTTTAATCCCAATCTATTTATATGAAGGTTTTTTGAAACACTATAAAAAAAAGATTTATTTTTTAAGTACCATTCGAAAGTTTGTAGCAATCCTTTATCTATTGATATTTTAGATTTCCAACCTAATTTTTTATATATTTTGTTACTGTTAAGAGCATATCTTAAATCATGTCCAGGCCTGTCCTTGACAAATAAAATTTTAACTTTTTTGTTAATTTTATAGTTTTCATTTTTTACAATCCTGAGCAATTTTTTTGCTAAACTAAGATTATTAATATTTTGATTCGATCCGACATTATAGCTCTGACCAATCTTTCCTCTAAAAAATATTTTCAATAGAGCTTCACAATGATCAGTTACATATATCCATTCCCTTGAGTTTTTACCTTTTCCATATATTGGCAATGGTTTTTTATTAATAATATTAAAAATTAGCTTTGGTATTAATTTTTCTGGAAATTGATTTGGACCATAATTGTTACAACAATTAGATATCACAATAGGCAATTTATAAGTTCTTACAAAAGATTTTATTAGTAAATCCGCACTTGCCTTTGTCGAAGAATAAGGAGAGCTCGGATTGTATGGAAAATCTTCGTTTGATCTTTTATTTGTTTTTAAATCTCCATATACCTCATCTGTAGAAATATGAATAAATTTTAATTTTTTTCTTTTATTTTTTTTTAAATATTTATTGAGAACTTCAAGCAAATTAAAAACACCTAAAATGTTACTATTAATAAAACTCTTAGGATTATCTATAGATCGGTCAACATGCGTTTCTGCAGCTAGATTAAAAATACAATCAGGTTTGTATCTATTTAATATACTGTATATTTGTTTTTGATTATTAATATCTTGTTTAAAAAATCTATATTTTCTATTTTTTCTTACCTCTTTTAAATTATAGGGATTTGCTGAATAACTTAATTTATCAATATTAATAACAAAATAATTTTTTTTAAGTAAAAACTTTACTAAGTTGCTTCCTATAAATCCAGAACCACCCGTTACAACAAATTTTTTCATATTTATTTACAAAAAAGACCTGACCTAATAAATTAAAAGTGTTAAAAGTATTAGAGTATAAAATCAATTATGTTTAAATAATGTCAATTAAAGATATAACAGTTATTATAACAACTTTTAGAAGCAGTGAGAAAATAAATAATTGTTTAAATTCGATCGATAAACATACTAAGGTATTAATAATAGAAAATTCTAACGATATAGCAATCAAACAAAATTTAGAAAAAAAATATAGTAATGTCGAATGTATTTTATCTGGTGAAAATATGGGTTATGGAAAAGCTAACAATATTGGTCTAAAAAAGGTTAAAACGAAGTATGCATTAATCTTGAATCCTGATTCTACACTTCATAATTCAGCATTAGAAAATTTTATTAAAACAACAAAAAAAATTACTGATTTTGCAATTATGGGTCCTTATATACAGGAGAAAAAAGATGAGGATAGCAAAAATTATTTAGAAAGCGGTTCACCTATTAAAGTTGAAAATGTTAAAGGATTTGCAATGTTTATTAAAATGTCCGAATTTGAAGATGTTGGTTTTTTTGATGAAAATTTTTTCTTCTATTTTGAGGAAATAGATTTATGCAAAAGATTAGTTGAAAGAGGAAAAAAAATTTATTTAGTTCCAGATATCAAGGTTTATCATGATGGAGCAAGCTCTCATAACGAATCTATAAAACATGAAATGGAATTATCGAGAAATTGGCATTGGATGTGGTCTACATTCAACTATCATAAAAAATATAAAGGATTTCTTGTTTCATTTTTTATTGTTTTACCAAAACTAAGCTCTGCAATAGCAAAAGTATTGATTTATTCTTTAACATTTAACAATCAAAAAAGAAAAATTTATTTTCAGAGAATGTCAGGTCTGTTTAATGCCATAATAGGAAAAAGCTCTTGGTATCGACCAAAAGTTTAAATATTGATTTATAGAAATTAAAAATATACAAAACTTCAAATGAGTAAATCGAAAAAAATTTTAGTTACAGGTGTAGCAGGTTTCTTAGGCTCGCATTTAGCTGAAAAATTATCCCAGTTAAATCATAAGGTTGTTGGTATTGATAATATGTCTGGTGGATACGAAGATAATGTACCAAAAAATGTTGAATTTTTTAATTTTGATTGTTGCAATTTAGAGAAAATGAAAGAAGCAATGAAAGGTGTCGAAATAGTTTATCATTGTGCAGCAACTGCGCATGAAGGTTTATCAGTATTTTCTCCATTCGAGATAACAAAAAATAATTATTTGGCATCTGTTTCAGTTTTTACGGCAGCTGTTTCTAATAAAGTTAAAAGAATAATATTTTGTTCATCTATGGCTAGATATGGAGATCAAAATACACCTTTTACAGAAGATATGAAGCCTAAGCCTGTTGATCCTTATGCTATTTCTAAAGTGGCATCAGAAAATGTTTTAATAAACCTGTGTGAATTAAATAATATTGAATGGGTTATAGCAGTACCACATAATATTATTGGACCAAGACAAAAATATAATGATCCTTTTAGAAATGTTGTATCAATCATGATAAATAGAATGCTACAGAAAAAAGCTCCAATTATTTATGGTGATGGAGAACAAAAGAGATGTTTTTCATATATAGACGATTGTCTTACTTGTCTTATACCGATGCTGGATCAGAAAAATTTAAATAAGCAGGTTATTAATATAGGTCCCGATGAAGAATTTGTGACCATCAATAAAGTTTCTGAAATTTGTTCAAACATTACTGGAAGTAATTTAAAACCTATTTATAAAAAAGATCGTCCAAGAGAAGTAAAGTATGCTAGTTGTTCAGCCGATAAAGCAAGAAAACTTCTAAATTATAAAACAAAAACTGATTTAAAGACAGGAATTACAAAAACGTTTAATTATATAAAAGAAAGAGGCGTTAGACCTTTTGATTATAATATTAATCTTGAGATAAAAAATGAACTTACGCCTGAAACTTGGCTTAAGAAAGAATTTTAATGACCAGGAAAATCAATTAGACTAAAAGTTTTATATCCTTTACTTTCCAGTAGTTTTTTTCCACCTAAATCAAAAAGATTAATCACAAATATGAATCCAGAGACTATTCCGCCAGATTGCTCAACTAATTTAGCTCCAGCTTCAGCAGTTCCGCCCGTAGCTATTAAGTCGTCAATTATTAATACTTTTTCCTTAGGTTTAATAGAATCTTTGTGTATTTCTAATGTTGCCTGCCCATACTCAAGCTTAAATTCTTGAGAATATTTTTCAGCAGGTAATTTATCTTTTTTTCTCATCAAAATTAATGATTTTGATAAGTTGTAGCAAAGCGGTGCAGCAAAAACAAAACCTCTTGATTCTATAGAAGCAATTTTATCGAAATTTAATTTCACTAATATTTTAGACATCTGGTCTATACAATCTTTGAATGCATCTTTATCTTTAATTAAGGTTGTAATATCTCTGAACAAAATCCCCTTTTTAGGGTAATCTTGAATACTTCTTATGTATTTTTTTAAATCCATTTTTTTCTTCAAAGTTAATAAAAAAGATCATATTAATTATATTAATTTATGACAAAAAACAAACTTGCAATAATAGGTGGGAGTGGGCTTTATGATATAGAGGGGATGCAAAATCCAAAATGGAAATCTATATCAACTCCATGGGGAAAACCCTCCGATCAAATATTAAATTTAAAATATAAAGGAAAAGAAGTTTGTTTTTTACCTCGTCATGCAAGAGGTCACAAAATTTCACCATCAAATATAAATTTCAGAGCTAACATAGATGCTTTAAAACAATTAGGTGTAACCGATATTGTTTCGGTATCTGCTGTAGGTTCATTAAAAGAAGATTTGCCACCAGGAAAATTTGTAATAGTTGATCAATTTATAGATAGGACTTTTGCGAGAAAGAAAACTTTTTTTGACGAAGATATAGTAGCTCATGTTTCGATGGCTCACCCGACATCCAATGGTTTAATGAATGCTTGCGAAGAAGCTATAAAAAAAGAAAAAATAGATTACCAAAGAGGAGGAACTTATGTTGTCATGGAAGGCCCTCAATTTTCAACATTAGCCGAATCTAATTTATATAGATCTTGGAAAGCAGATGTTATTGGAATGACAAATATGCCTGAAGCAAAATTAGCAAGAGAAGCAGAAATTAGATATGCGTCAGTATCTATGGTTACCGATTATGATTGCTGGCATCCTGATCATGAAAATGTTGATGTTCAGACAGTGATTAAAGTTTTATTAGGTAACGCAGCTAAAGCAAAAAATATGGTAAAAAATATTATAGAAAATTTCGAAAACCATATAGATCCAAAAGATCCAACAAATAATTGTTTAGATGTAGCAATTATTACAGCTCCAGAAAAAAGAACTAAAAAAACAATTAAAAAATTAAAAACAGTAGCTGGAAGAGTTCTAAATAAATGAAAATAGAAGGAAAAGAATATCGTACAATTTGGTTTGATGAGAAAAGTCAAACAGTTAAAATTATTGATCAAACAAAACTACCCCATCAATTTATAATTAAAGATCTTAAAACAGTAAAAGATGCGATTAATGCAATAAAAGTTATGGAGGTTAGAGGGGCTCCATTAATAGGTGGAACTGCAGCCTACGGTATTGTTTTAGCTATTATGGAAAAAAACGATCCTAACTTTATAAAGAAAAGTGCAGAGGAGCTAATTCAATCAAGACCAACGGCAATCAATCTAAAGTGGGCAGTTGATCGTATGATGAAGAAATTATCAGAGGTTAATAATAATGAATTGCTAAAAGTAGCTTTAGACGAAGCAAAAGCAATTTGCGAAGAAGATGTTAAATTTTGTGAAAATATAGGATTAAACGGATTAAAAATTATTGAAGAAATTTATAATAAAAAGAAAGATAAAGTAAACATATTAACCCATTGTAATGCTGGTTGGCTTGCAACAATAAATTGGGGAACAGCAACATCTCCAATTTATCATGCACATAAAAAAGGGATTCCAGTTCATGTTTGGGTTGATGAAACAAGACCAAGAAATCAAGGAGCTAATTTAACGTCATACGAATTAAATGAAGAAAAAATTCCTAATACAATTATTGCAGATAATACGGGTGGAATATTAATGCAAAGAGGCGAGGTAGACATGTGTATCGTTGGAACTGATAGAACTCTATCAACTGGAGATGTTTGTAATAAAATTGGTACTTATTTAAAAGCCTTGGCAGCTAAAGATAATAATGTTCCTTTCTATGTTGCTTTACCTAGCTCAACAATTGACTGGAATATAGAAAACTTTAAAGATATTCCAATTGAAGAAAGAAATTCCGAAGAACTGTCTCATATAGAAGGATTGGATGAGAGTAATAAAGTAAAAAAAGTAAGAATTTATCCTAAAAAAAGCAAAACAATGAACTTAGCTTTTGACGTTACTCCCGCTAAATATGTTACAGGATTAATAACCGAAAAAGGTATTTGTGAAGCGTCTAAAGAAGGATTAAAAAAATTATTTAAATGAGCAATATTTCAGCTTACGTAATTTTAATTATTGCAGTTGCTTTAGGAACAGCAGCTAATGGTTTTGCAAAGAGCGCTCAAGGATTTACAGTATTGATTCCGAGTATTATCACAGCAATTACAATTGTTTTATGTATGTTTACATTATCACTTGTAATGAAAGTTATTCCTGTTGGTATAACCTATGCTTCATTTGCAGGACTTTGTATTATCGCAACGGTGTTAGTTGGAGTTTTTAAATTCAATCAGACACCTAATCTTTATACAAATATCGGATTAGCTTTTATTATTATAGGTGTATTAATGGTTAATTTGATTGGTAAGACTAATAATTAAAATGAAAAAAATTATTCCAAAAGTAATTTTTATTGTAGTTGCTATAGTTCTTATTTATTTTCTTAAAACAATTTTTGCTGAATATAACATAGAAAAATCTATTTCAGCATGTGTTTTAGGTGAAAAAAGAACGTCAGAATCTTTTGATTTAAAAAAATCTAAAAAATATTGCGAAGAGCAGATTAGAAAAAAGAAAAAAGATGATTAGTTTATCTTAATGATGCAGCTATGTTTCCCCCGTCAACCGTAAGAACAGCACCTGTAGTTTTTTTTGAAACAGCCAAATGAAAAAATGCTTTAGCCACATCTTCTGCTTTAACTTCATTTAATAATAAATTACCTTTCATATAATCATCAGTAGTAACTGATCTTGCTTTGGCTCTAGTTTTAATCATTTTGTCGGTCATTAAACCACTTCTAATTCTATCTGCATTTACACCATTAGATCTAATTCCGTAAGAACCATAATCCACAGCGTACTGTTTGCATAAACTCAACAAAGCAGATTTAGGTAACCCATAAGGACCAAAATTTTTTCCAGGATTTACCGATTGTTTTGAAATATTAAAAAGAAGGCAACCATTAATATTCTGTTTCATCATTATTTTAGTTGCTTCAGCAGCGCAGTTTTGATGAGCAAAAAAATTAATTTCAAAACTTTTCCTTAATACTTCATCACTTACTTCACCTATCGAACCTCCAGGCGCGGCTCCAGCATTTGAAACTAAAATATCAATACCTCCAAATTTTTCACAAATTTGTTTAAATGCATTCTTTACACTTTTTTTATTTGTGACATCACAATGTATACAAAGATCCTTAATTTTAGATTGAACTTCTTTTAAACGTTCTAAATTGTTATCAAGCAAAACAACCTCAGCTCCATAATTTTTAAACATTTTATAAGTTTCAAATCCTATAGTTCCAGTACTTCCAGTAACGACAGCAACATTTCCTTCAAGTAATTTTTTCTTTTTTTTAATTTTTGCTTGTTCTAAAGACCAATATTCAACATCAAACAAGTCTTTTTCAGGAATAAATTTATAAGTAGAAGTTTCCTCAACCGAACCAATAACTTTAGCATTAGTTTCTGTTAAATCTCCTGCTATTTTTGCTGCATTTAAATCTTTACCAACGCTAAACATTCCTACATTTTGAACTAAGATTACTCTTGGGGCTGTATCAAGCATTACTTTTTTTTCTTTTACTTTTTTCTTATTAACATTGAAATAGCGAATATATTTTTTTCGATATTTTTCAAAAGCTTTTTTTGCTGTTGTTTTAAAATCCTCAATAGATGAATTTTTCTTTGGAGTTATTACTAACGGAAAAGGCTTGACTCTAATCACATGATCTGGAGTTGCTGTTCCTTTAGAAGAATAGGATCTAACATTTTTTCCATTGATAAAATATTTTAAGTGTTTATTTAATCTGTAATTAACAACAAATTTTTGATCTTTATTTTCAGATAGAAGACCTCTTATTATTGGAGCAACTTCATGTACGCTAAATTTAATAGGAAATTTTTTAATTTGTTTAATTTTTTTACTTTTTAATTTTCTTATTGCTTGTTCAGCTTTGGATACATATTTTATCATTAAGTCATAAGCCTCTTTACAATCATTAGCGAAAGTGAAAATTCCATGATTCATTAATATCAAGCAATTGATTTTTGGATTTTTTGAATAAATCTCATGTATTTTTTTGGCCAACATAAATCCTGGCATCACATATGGAACTACACTGACTTTATCACCAAATATTTTTTTACATAAATTTAGTCCACCAGGTCTATTAGTTATATTTAATACAGCATCCGCATGAGTATGATCCACATATTTAAATGGCAAGAAAGCATGCAGGAATGTTTCCACTGAAGGATTGGGTGATTTGATGTCGATTAAATTTTTTTTCTGGTAAGCAACCATATCTTCATCAGATAAGTATTTTTTATTTTTTAGAGCTATTAATGGTTCTAGTTTAACTGCAGGAAGTCCAGCAGGCTCTATATCTGCCATATCCCATCCACTGCCTTTTACACATAAGACTTTGTATTTTTTTCCATCAATGTCCTGAGTCGTAGTTTTAACAGAAGTATTTCCTCCTCCATGCAAAACTAATTCTTTATTTCTTCCAAGAAGGCGAGTCGTGTAGACTCTAAGCGCTAAATCAGCTGAAAAGCCAAGTTTTTCGTACCTTTTTATATATTTTTTTACAATTTTTTTTGACCAGCTATTTTTCAAAATAAAACTCCATTACTTATTAACAGCAATTTTTATTTGTAAAAAATAAAAAAACAAGTTAAAAAAAATGTAGAGAGTCGTTAAAAAAATGAAAAAAGTTGGAGAACACGTAACAATAGATTTTTTAGGCGTAAAACGTGATTATTCACCTGAATTTTACACTAAAGTTATCTACAAAATAGCTAAAAAAGCTAAGGTAGAAGTTCTTAATATAGCTGAGAAAGTATTTAAACCACAAGGATATACATGTCTTGCGCTTTTAGCAGAAAGTCACATGAGCTTTCATACTTTTCCAGAAAGAGGAATAATAAGTTTTGATTTTTTTACTTGTGCAAAAATTTCACCAACATCAGCTTTAGATATTTTAAAAAGTGAAATTAAGCACGAAAGAGCAGTAGTTAGAAATTTTGATAGAAGTAATAAAGGCATATACGAAGACTTATATAGCACTCCAGGTCATCAAAAATATTATATAGTTAATGATGTATTAGAAAATTTTGTATCAAAAGTGGGACAGCATGTTGAAATAATGAAACTTGAAGAATTTGGTAACGCTCTATTCATAGACAGTGAATTACAGGTTGCAGAAAAAGATGAAAAAAAATATAGCGGTCAGTTTGTGAATTCAGCACTTAGTTTATCTAAGGAAAATTCAAGTGCAGCGATAATTGGTGGTGGAGATGGAGGAGTCGCAAGAGAATGTTTATCGAAAGGATTTGATCTGATTGATTGGTATGAACTAGATCCTGAAGTTGTGAAAGTTTGTCAAAAACACCTCACAAAAATATGTGGAGACGTAAAAGCAAATAATAATGTAAAAACTTTTTGGGGCGATGCTTTTGAAAGTATTAAAAAAGTTAAAGATTCGAAATATGATAAAATTTTTGTGGATCTTAATGATGACCAGTTTTGTATAGATCTAGCAGCAAAAAATATGAAAGGTTTAAAACGAATACTTAAACCAGGTGGTGTAATAACTGCTCAAGTAGGAACTCTTTCAAAAAAACCTAAGCAAGTTAATAATTGGTTAAAAGTCCTTTCAGACAATTTTGGAAACGCTAAATTAGACGAGGTAGTAATACCAAGCTTTGATTGTCGTTGGAATTTCGCATCTTCCATAATGAATTCTTAAATAATTCAACTATTTCACGTAATAATTTTTCTGGAATAATCTTTTTTTTAACCCTACAATTCTAATTATTTATAAATAAGGGGGAATATGAAAAACATATTTAAATTATTTCTATCTTCTATTGCTGCGTTAATGATATTTTTTTCAAGCGCGCAAGCAGATAGTATAAGAATAGGAACAGAAGGTGCTTACCCACCATGGAATGCAAAAGATGAATCTGGAAAATTAATTGGCTTCGAAGTTGAGCTTGCTAATTTTCTTTGTATATACATGGAAGCTGATTGCACGATAGTTGAGCAAGATTGGGATGGAATGATTCCAGGATTGATTATGAGAAAGTACGATGCGATCATGGCAGGAATGTCTATTACCGACGAGAGAATGAAAACAATTAATTTTTCTCAAGGTTATGCAGACGAAGTTGCTTCTCTAGCAGTAATGAAGGGATCATCTCTTGAAGGAATGGATACTCCTAAAGCAATAAATCTATCTACAGGTGGTGGCGATGTTAAAAAAGCTTTAAAAACTTTAACAGCTGCACTTGCTGGGAAAACTATTGGTGTTCAAACAGCAACTATTCACCAAAACTTTTTAGAGTCTGGAGATGTAGGAAATGTAAAAGTTAGAACTTACAAAACTCAAGATGAAGTAAATTTAGATTTAGCTGCAGGAAGAATTGATGCGGCATTAGCTGCAGCAGTTGCTTTTACTGATTATGCTGAAAAATCTGGAAAACCAGTTGTTCTTGTTGGACCAACTTTTTCTGGTGGAGCATTTGGTAATGGTGTTGGCGTGGGTATTAGAAAAGACGATACTGATCTTTTAAAAAGATTTAATAAAGCCATTAATACTGCAAGAAAAAATGGAAAAATCAGCGAATTAGCCATCAAGTGGTTTGGCTTTGACGCTTCAATGTAATAATTTATTTTTAAGGCGATAGTCTTATTCTATCGCCTTAAAATCTATGGGACTTTTAGCTTACGGTGATACAGGTTGGGGTGACGAACTTTTTTTTGCCACTCTCATGACCATAGCAGTTGCATTAGCTGCTATTTTTATTGGTTTTTTCTTAGCTGCAATTTTTGCGTCATTTAAATTATCAAAAAATAAAATATTAAATTTAATTGGAAGTTTTTATACAACTGTTTTTAGAGGTGTTCCTGAACTTTTGGTAATATATTTGTTTTTTTTTGGCGGAAGTGGAGCAGTGATGTATGTAGCCAAAATATTCGGATACGAAGGTTATATTGAAGTTAATGCCTTTTTAACAGGGGCTTTTTCAATAGGAATTATCTCGGGAGCTTATTCTACTGAGGTATTTAGAGGTGCAGTGCAATCTATTGATAAAGGTCAATTTGAAGCGTCCGAAGTTTTAGGATTTAAAAAGAAAATTTACTATTACAAAATAATAATTCCTCAAATGTTGAGATTAGCATTACCAAACATAAGCAATGTTTGGCAAATAACTCTAAAAGATACTTCATTGATTTCAGTTACAGGGTTAGTAGAAATTATGAGACAGTCCTATATAGCTGCAGGTTATACGAGAGATCCTTTGTTTTTTTATTCTTTTGCTGCTGTTTTATATTTATTTCTAACTTTTCTTAGTATGAAAATGTTTAATAAACTAGAAAAAAATTATAGCAAGGGGTTTTAAATGGATTTAGACTTTATGTTAGAGCATTTGCCAAGATTATTAAAGGCAACAAAACTAACTATTCAACTTACCTTATTATCACTCTTTTTTGGTATTTTCGTTGGTGTTTTTTTTGCAGCACTAAGAACAAGTGGTAATAAAATTCTTTATTATATATCATACTATTACTCTTACATTTTAAGAGGAACTCCATTGTTAGTCCAAATTTTTATAATTTACTTTGGACTAGGTCAGGTTGAATGGATAAGAGAATCTTTTCTTTGGATAATTCTAAAAGAACCTTACTCATGTGCGATCATAGCGTTTACTTTAAATACGGGAGCTTACTCATCAGAAATATTTAGATCAGCTTTTGAAACTGTTAATAAAGGATTAGTAGAAGCTGCCAAAGGACTTGGTTTAAATAAAATAAATACTTTCTTTAAAATCAAACTGCCTATAGCTATAAGACAATCATTGCCCGCTTACGGAAACGAAATGATATTAATGTTAAAAGGCACTTCTTTGGCAAGCACTGTTACTTTGCTCGATCTTACAGGAGTTGCAAAGCATATTATATCTACAACTTTTAGACCTGTAGAAGTATTTATTGTAGCTGGAAGCATATATTTAATAATGACTTTTATAATTCATAATTTTATTAAATTTTTGGAAAAAAAATATAACTACAACTAATAGTCGACGTATTGTTTTATTTCTTTAATATTTGAACCAAGAGTCTCATTTATTTTAGATTTAATTTTTGATCTTTTGTCATTAGTTGAATAAACAGCTCTTGCAAGTTCAATAAACTTATCACCAAAATCTTTATTTTTTTCACAGATTCTGATTTTATCTTCAATGTCCCAAAGTGTTAGATTGGTCTCCTTTAGTTCTTTGAAAAGTTTTGTAGTTTTTTCGTCTTCCTCTATATTTGAATTTTTGGCATCTTTTAGCAATTTGTATTCCTTAGTAATTTCATCCTGGCTTGTTTTGTTCTGAATTTTATCAAGCTTAATTTCTAAAATGCTTATTTTATCCAATAATTCACCAGCTGATATTTCTGAGAGTATTTTTTTAGATTTGTTACCCATTTATGTGATAAATTGATTTACTAAATTTAATTATCTCATGTCAAATATTTTGATAATAAAACTTGGCTCACTTGGCGATATTGTTCAAATAAGTGGTGTTATTAGAGATATTAGGGAAAATCACAATAATAACAAGATCTTTATTTTAACAACTTTTCCTTATGTTGAGCTACTGAGTAAATGTCCTCATATCGATGGAGTGTTAATAGATAAAAGGCTTCCAAGATGGAATTTAGTATATCTAGTTAAACTAAAAAAATTACTTGATAAATTTAATTTTTCTAAAGTTTATGATTTACAGAATTCATCTAGAACTTCATTTTATAGAAAATTTTTATTAAATAGACCAACATGGAATAGTTCAGAAATTGTAGCTAAAAAAAATGAAAAAAAAAATAATTCAAATAACGAGGGTGTATTAGAAAGATTTAATCAGCAATTAATTTACTCAAACATAAAAACAAAATATACACTAAAACCAGATTTTTCTTGGGCAGCTGTTAGTATAGATAAAATAGTAAATCAATATTTTGGAAAAAAATTTATTTTACTTTTTCCATTTTGTTCTCCACAGCTTTCACATAAAAAATGGCCATTTTATAATAATTTAATAAAAATTTTAAAAACAAAACATCCTAGCTACGAGATTGTAATAGCTCCATCAGGTGATGAAATGGAGGAAGCAAAAAAAATTGATGCAACTATTATAACAAAAAATAATAATCCATTAAATATCATGGAGTTGGCTGGTTTAATAATTAAAGCAAGTTATGTAATTGGAAATGATACTGGACCAGCTCATATGGCGGCTCATCTTGGACAAAAAGGAACAGTTCTTTTCGGATACCATACAACAGCTAAAAAAGTTTCTATCGAAACTGAAAAATTTAAAGCTATTACTGTAGAAGATTTAAACTTACTTAAAGCAGAAGAGGTTTATACTGAAGTTAAGAATAAAATAAACTAATTTATTAATTTTAGATAATTTTTTACAACTTTATCCCAATGGAACTGTTCTGAAAACTCTTTTGCATTTTTTCCATACTTTACAAAATCTTCATTTTTGAAAAATTTAATTATAGAATCATAAATGGAGTTCAGGTCACTACCATCGCAAAGCAATCCAGTTTTATTGTGAGTTATAGCATCTGAAGCTCCACCATCCTTACCACCTATTGATCCAACACCGTATGAAGCTGCTTCGATAAATGATATTCCAAAACCCTCAACTGATTTCTTTTCAATTCTGGAAGGCATTAAAAATAAATTAGCTTCAGCAATCAAAGCTTTTTTAAGATTTGAATCAATATTTTTTAAAAAGGTTACCTGTTTTTCTATACCTAATTCATTAATAAGATCTAATAAATTTTTTTCTTCTTTTCCAAAGCCAATAGATACATATTTTATATTTGGAAATTTATGTTTTAAATTTTTTATTAACATTAAAATTTTATCGTGACCTTTTCTTTTATCCAACCTTGATACAGTAATTATTCTTGGAAAAGAATTATCAAAAATCTTTTCAGCTTTAATTTTTTCAATGTTTTCTATATTCTGTGGCTTTGGTATCCCTGGAAATATTACATTTATTTTAGATGAATCAATTCCTACTTTAATAGCTAAATTTTTTGTAAAATTTGAATTGGCTATAATAAAATCTGCATTGTTTGTACTTTTAACTAATCTTTTATTCAATGAGGACCCAACGTCATGATTTATTTCTTTAGAATGAAGAAGGCAAAATATTTTAGTTTTTCTAATATTTTCTGTTTTTATTATTTCTAAACTTTTCCAATGATCAGCAATTAAAGCTCTTATATTAGGTTTTGTATTCATAAAGCTATTAATTAGATTTGCTTTTCTATATTTCCTAAAAAGTTTAATTCCTTTTATTCTTTCAATACTCATTTGTGATTTATCATCATATGATTTTGAATTAGGAAATTCGTATGTAAAAACCTTTACAGGACCATGATTTATTAAACTTTCTCCCAATCCGCCCATCAAACTTTGCATTCCACCAACATCAGGCGGAAAGTTTCTAGTTACTATTAAAAACATTATTTAAACCATTTTATATTGCAGCCCATGCTGGGTATTTGTTTTTCAGGTCCCTTTCCAGTTTTGGCTACTAATTTCATAGCTAATTTTAAATCACTATCATTAGTACTAGTTGGTTTTAAGTCTTTTAATTCTCTAATTCTACCACGATACTGAAGTTCAAGATTTTTATTGTATCCAAAAAAATCTGGAGTACATACAGCTCCATAAGCTTTTGCAACATTTTGCGTTTCATCAATTACATAAGGAAAGGAAAAATTGTTTAATTTTGAAAAAGAAATCATGTTTTCAAATGAATCATCAGGGTAATTGTTCACATCATTAGACATTACCCCGACAGATTTAATACCTAAATTTTCTAAAAATTTTACATCATCTACAAGATTTTTAATTATGGCTTTAACATAAGGACAGTGATTACATATAAACATAACTAAGGTACCATTTTTTCCAGCAACATCTCTTAATGATATCTTTTTATTTTCTGTTGATTTTAAACTGAAATCTTTTGCTTTTTCACCAAAATTACAAATCGGTGTTTTTGTAAGAGACATATTAATATCTATTACTTAAGGAATTAACCATTTCTTTTCAAGTGAATTATTTTTTAAAGAAAAATGGGCACGTCTATGTCCTTTAGCAGCTAAATATAACCACTCTATAGATTTTATAAAAGTTTCGATTACGCAAAAATTTTTATAACCAATTTCACTTTCTTCCTTTGTATATTTTAAATTATCAACCTCAGGAGTTAATCCAGAAGTAGGTATAGAAATATTTGCACCTGGATCTTTATCACCTAAATAGCATTGTCTACTCATATGAGCAGTTTTTTCCCATGATTTTTTAGTTATATTGTTTTGGTAATTGATTTTTGTATTTCCAGAAATCCTTAGTTGAATTTTTTCATTTTTGTCATAAAACAACAAAGTAGCTTCCGGATTAGAATTTAAAATTTTTATTTTGTTCGACCTAATATCACTATGAAACCAAATTTTTTTTTCTTTAGTATCAACGCCTCTTAAAACAACTATACGACCATCAGATTTTTGTTTATCACCACAGATAAATACCGGGATATGGAAGGGTAAGTCTCTATTTTTTAAACCTACTTTTAGTAGATCCCATATTTTGAGATAAACTTTATCTAAATCGTTGTAATAATCAGGTTTATTTTTCAGCACTTACTTTTTTCTAAATCTTTTTATTAGACTAGAGGTGTCCCATCTATTTCCACCCATTTTTTGGATTTCCTCGTAGTATTCATCTACAATCTTTGTAATAGGTAAAGGTGAATTATTTTTTTTAGCTTCGTCCATAGCAATTTTTAAATCTTTTCTCATCCAATCAACTGCAAAACCAAAATCAAATTTGTCATCAATCATTGTCTTATATCTATTTTCCATTTGCCATGATTGTGCTGCGCCTTTTGAGATTACATCAATTACATCTTCCATTTTTAATCCAGCATTCAAACCGAAATTAATTGCTTCCGATAATCCTTGAACTAAACCAGCTATACAAATTTGATTTACCATTTTTGCTAGTTGACCACTGCCAGCAGGACCTAGCAGTTGTACTTTTTTGCTATAACAATTAATTACGTCTTTTGCTTTATCAAAGTCCTTCTGGTCACCACCAACCATTACCGTAAGAGCTCCTTTTTCTGCGCCGGCCTGTCCACCAGAAACAGGCGCGTCTAAAAAACCAAAACCATGTGCTTTTGCGTTTTTATAAAGCTCTCTCGCTACCGTAGCTGATGCGGTAGTATTATCGATATATATTGAATTTTTTTTTATAGTATTAAAAAGTCCTCTTTTTCCTATTGCTACTTCTTTTAAATCATTATCGTTACCAACGCAGGTAAATATAAAATCGGAATCTTTTGCAGCATCCTCAGGCGTTTCAGCAATTTTACCTTTGTGCTCTTTAATCCATTTTTCAGCTTTTGATTTCGTTCGATTATAAACAGTTACATTATGTCCTGCTTTTGATATATATCCAGCCATAGGGTAACCCATAACACCAAGACCAATAAAGGAAACTTTACAACTCATATTATGATTATAGATATAGTTAAATCTAATTTCAAAATAATAATTTTTGGTTTCGTCTTTACATTTTTTTCATCTATAGGACAGAGTTTTTTCATAGGGTTGTTTAATTCAGATATAAGAAATGAACTAAATATCACACATGGAGAATTCGGAACTATATATGGAATAGCTACATTATGTAGCAGTATTGTTCTTATATGGTTAGGAAAAAAAATTGATGATTTAAAATTAGTTAACTATTCCATTTTAGTTACAATTTTTTTATTCATAGCGGCTTTGTTTTTTTCATTTGTTAATGGAGTTATTTTTTTACTTGTTGGTATATTTTTTTTAAGACTATCAGGACAAGGATTAATGGCTCATACTGCCTCTACCGCAGTATCTAGATATTTTGAGAAAAGAAGAGGAAAAGCATTAAGCTATATTTGGTTTGGAATGTCTCTTGGTGAATTTTTATTACCAATCATGATTGTTTACTTTCTTTCATTTGTTTATTGGAGAGATTTGTGGATACAAATTTCAATATTAATTTTATTAATTTTACCTTTATTTTCTTTTTTTACTGTTAAAGATATTAGTATTTTATCAAGAGAAAAATTGACAGAAAATGATAAAAATAAATTTGAATTAATTAAAAGCTGGAAAAGAAATGAAGTATTAGTAGATTTTAAATTTTATACTATGCTACCAGCATTGTTAGCGCCTGCATTTATAATTACAGGTATAGTAATCAATCAATCGTTTATAATTGAATCAAAAGGATGGGGTGAATATGCGATAGCTAAAGCATTTATGCTTTATTCCGTTCTTACAGTTGTCACTTTATTTTTGTCAGGAGTTTTGGTTGATAAATACAGCAGTAGAAAATTACTACCTATTCTTAATATTCCTCTTTTATTTAGTTTATTAACTTTGGTTCTTCTAAAACATCCTTATTCAGCTTTTATCTTTATGGGGCTTTTGGGAATAACTAACGGTTTGACCAATGTTTTATTGTCTTCTCTGTGGGCTGAAATTTATGGTGTCAATTATTTAGGTTCTATTAAAGCTTTAACTGGTTCGTTAATGGTTTTTTCAACCGCTCTGGCCACAGCAGTTTTTGGATTTTTGATTGATTTAAGATACACAATAGAAAATATTGCTGTTTTATGTTCAGTTTACACTGTAATATCCATAGGTCTCTTATTAATTTTTCAAAATAAATATAAACCAGTTTTACAAAATAAAACTTGATTTTATTCATGCTTTTCATTACTTATTGCACATCTTATGGCACGAATTACCGTAGAAGATTGTTTAGAAAAAATTGCTAGCCAATATGACTTAGTTTTACTTGCTAAGGAAAGAACATCGCAATTAAATGCTGGTGATAAATCTCTTGTTCCTGAGGACAATGATAAAAATACGGTAATATCATTAAGAGAGATCGGTGAAGGCAAAATTTCACTTAAGACCATAGAAGATTCTGCCATCAATAAATTAAGAAAAATTAAAGATGAACCTAAAGAATTAGAAGATTTGGATATAGAGCAAGAAGATAGTTTTGATAAAATATATAGAGGAGAAATCTCTAAAAGTGGGGCAGCTATTTTACCTTCAAAAAGAGTTAGAAGGATGCCTGAAAAGATTTCAGTAGAGTCAGACAAAGACATAAAAGCAACGGAAATTACAGAAAACGATCAAAATATCGATGAAGATTCACCAGAAACTGACAGCAAAACAGAATAATAATATAATTCATTAAAAATAGAATCGAGAATTTGTTTATGAAAAGAACAATCTCTGTAGCTCCAATGATGGATTGCACGGACAGGCATGATCGTTTTTTCTTAAGACTGATAAGCAAAAATGTAATGTTATATTCAGAGATGGTAGCAACAAAATCGGCTCTTCACGGAGATCGAAAAAAAATATTAGCCTTTAGTCCAGAAGAAAAACCCTTGGCCTTACAAGTAGGAGGTTCAGATAAAAAAGAATTAGCGGAAGTAGCTAAAATAGCAGAAGATATTGGGTACGATGAAATTAATATCAATCTAGGATGCCCAAGTAAAAAAGTTCAAAAAAATATGTTTGGAGCATGCTTAATGAAAGAGCCAGACTTAGTTGCGGAATGTATAAACGAAATGGTCAAATCTTGTAATATTCCTGTTACAGCTAAAACAAGAATAGGTTTTGATAAAACTGAAGATTTTAATTATTTAAATAAATTTATATTAAAGATGAAAGAAGCTGGATGCAAAACTTTTATAATTCATGCGCGCAAAGCTATACTTAATGGTCTTACTCCAAAACAAAATTTAAATATTCCAAAATTAAATTATGAAATGGTTTACAATATAAAGAGAGAAAATCCTGATTTGGAAATTGTGATAAATGGGGGAATTTCTAAAATTCAGGAAATAAAAAATCATTTAAAAATTTGTAACGGAGTAATGATAGGTAGAGCAATATATCAAAATCCTTATTTTCTGGTTGATATAGAAAGAGAAATATTTAATGTTAAAAATAGCCCCACAAGAGAAGATATAGCAACAGAATTATTAAAGTATCTAGAAAAAGAAGTTAAACTAGGAACCAAAGTAAACCATATAATGAGACATACTGTTGGTTTATATCACGGACAAATTGGTTCTAAAAAATGGAAAAGATATTTAAGTGAAAATATGATGGCAAGAGATTCAGACTTTCAAAAAGTAAAACATATAATGACCATTGTACAAAATAACGAAAAAGCAAACCAAACAATTGCATGATAGAAAATTTAGATCTAAATCAAATAATATTTCTTTTAGTTGCAATGAGTGCATCTGCAATAATAGTCGGCTTTATGGCTGGTTTTTTTGGAATAGGAGGCGGCCTAATAATGGTTCCCATTCTTTTCTATTTATTTAGTTTTGCTGGAGTAGAACATACATATGTTATGCATATGGCTTTAGGTACATCTTTTTCAATTATTATCCCAAATTCAATTATATCAACAATGACACATATGAAATTTAAGGCCGTTGATTTTAGTATTGTTAGAACTTTTGGAGCGTTTGTTATGATTGGTGTTGTTCTCGGGACTATATTTGCCATTAGTTTAAAGACTTCTGGTTTGGTTTTATTTTTTTCAATTATGACTATGATTTTTGCTATTTATTTTTTGACAGAAAAAGAAAAAATTAATCCTGCACCGAGAAAAATAAATTTGATTTATAGAGTTATTTTTGGTTTTTTATCAGGTTTTTTATCTGCTCCTATGGGGATAGGAGGAGGGGTATTTAATACTCCAATATTTAAAATTTTTGGTTATCCAATAAATGTAGCTATAGGTACCTCTGCCGCTATTGGATTCTTGATTGCTTTAATTGGAGCTACCGGTTTTGCGATTTCAGGAACTTATTTTAACATTAATGTTCCATTAAGTTTAGGGTTTATAAATATTCCAACATTTCTAATTTTTATACCAATTACTACATTTATGGCTAAGATTGGAGCTGAAACTGTTCATAAATTTAACAAAAGATTAATTGGAAGAATATTTGGTACTTATCTTTTTATTGTAGCTTGTAAATTGTTTTATGATTATTTTTCCTTTTAAATTTTTTGATCATAGTCACCAATTTTACCTGTATTTTTTAAAAGATTATCAATAAATTCAAATATTTTCTTTTTTCTATTATCAGATGTTGTGCTTTCGGTAACAACTACCAACGAAGGCTTATTTGAAGATGCTCTAATAAGACCCCAGGAATTATCTTCTAAAGAAAATCGTACACCGTTTACAGTTAATATATCGGTAATTTTTTGATTATCAATTTTGATATTATTAGCTTTTAAATTTTGCACTTTATCAACCAGAGATTCAACAACTTTATATTTTTCTTCATCTTTACAAAAAGGTGACATAGTCGGAGATTGATATGTTTTAGGTAATTCATTCATCATTTCTGATATTTTTTTATTTTGACTATCCAATAAATGGCAAACTTGAATTGCTGAATTAATTCCATCATCATATCCATAACCTAAGGGTTTATTGAAAAAGAAGTGACCACTTTTTTCAAATCCAGCTAAAGCTTTTATTTCATTAACTTTTCGTTTGATATGAGAGTGCCCTGTTTTCCAGTAAATAGTTTTACAATTATTTTTTTTCAATACTTTATCGTTTGTAAACAGACCAGTTGATTTTACATCCACAATAAAGTTATTGTTTTTATGTTTTGAGGCTAAATCTCTGGCTATTAGCAAGCCAATTTTGTCAGCATAAATTTCTTTGCCTAGGTTGTCAATTACTCCAAGCCTATCACCATCTCCATCAAAACCAAAACCAACATCAGCATTATTTTTTTTTACCATTTCACTTATTGCATTTAGCATTTTAAGATCTTCTGGATTAGGATTATATTTAGGGAAACTGTAGTCAAGATTACAGTCCAATTCTATAACTTCGCATCCGATTTCTTTAAGAATTTTAGGAGCAAATATTCCAGCTGTACCATTACCGCAAGCTACTACAGCTTTAATTTTTTTTTTAATTTTATTTTTTGTCAAATCATTAATATATATTTTCTTAAATTCTTTAATTTCTTTGTATGAACCTTTGCCTTTGATAAATTTTTTTTCAAAAACAATTTTTTTTAACTCATCCATTTCTTTTGGTGAATGTGTTAATCCTTTTTCAATACCCATTTTTATTCCTGTCCAACCATTTTCATTATGGCTTGCTGTTACCATTGCTACCGCATCTGCTTTAAGCTTAAATTGTGCAAAATAAACTGTGGGAGATAATGCTAATCCTATATCTTCAACATTACATCCAGTATCTATTAAACCCTCTATAAGTTTTTTTTTTACGTCTTCACTGTACGATCTATAATCGTGCCCAACTATTACTCTTGGAGATTTATTTGTTTTTGAAATAATTTGTGAACCCAAACCTTTTCCAACTTCTTTTATTCCTTCTTTATTTATATCTTTGGGATATAACCATCGTGCATCGTACTCTCTGAAACCAAAGGGATTTATATGAGCATTAGACATGAACCACTTATGTAATATTTTTTCCTCATTATCAGTATTTAAATTTTATCCTTGCTATTATAATAATGTTCATATAATGTTCTATTGAATTGTTAAACTATGTAGTATATCAAGTGTATTGTGTACACAACATATAGTTGTTTTTACACATAACTTTAATAAAATAAGCTTATTATGAATAAAAATGTATCTTTAGCCATCGAAAAAGCTGTCGAAAAAATAAGCTCAAAAGACAGTTTTGCACTTAACAGTAATAAAGGCCAAAAGAAACCTGATCTATTTTCCCTATCATCTCAAACTGAACTTTTTCAAAATGAAAAAGGAATAACAATTAAGATAGACAGATCAAAAGATAAAAAATTAACTGATTTTGGAAAAGCCACATTAAGTGACAGATACTTGGGACATAATGAGTCTTATCAAGATTTGTTTGCACGTGTTGCCAGCATATACGCTGATGATAATTTACATGCTCAAAGAATTTATAATTATATAAGTGATTTATGGTTTATGCCAGCCACTCCAGTTTTGTCTAACGGAGGAACAGAGCGAGGTTTACCGATATCGTGTTTTTTAAATGAAGCAGGGGATAGCTTGGATGGAATTTTGGATTTATGGAGTGAAAATGTTTGGTTGGCAGCAAAAGGAGGAGGAATAGGTAGCTATTGGGGAAATCTTAGATCTATTGGGGAAAAAATTGGAAGAGTAGGAAAAACTTCAGGCATAATTCCTTTTATTAAAGTGATGGACTCTTTAACCATGGCTATAAGTCAAGGATCATTACGAAGAGGTTCAGCAGCATGTTACCTTCCAATTGATCATCCAGAAATAGAAGAATTTATTGAGATGAGAAGACCTACTGGAGGAGATCCTAATCGTAAGGCATTAAATTTACATCATGGGGTGCTAGTTAGTGATGCTTTTATGAGAGCAGTAGAGACAAATTCCGAATGGGCATTAAAAAGTCCTAAGGATGGTGTGGTTCAATCTATTATATCAGCAAGAAATTTATGGATAAGATTATTAACAGCCAGAGTAGAGACAGGTGAGCCATATATTATTTTTGTGGACACTGTAAATAGACTTATACCTCAACATCACAAATTAGCGGGTTTAAATGTAAAAACATCTAATCTTTGTAGCGAAATAACATTACCCACAGGACTAGATAAAGATGGACATGATAGAACGGCTGTATGCTGTTTATCTTCGTTAAATTTGGAAACTTATGATGAATGGAAAGATGAACCAAATTTTATTGAAGATGTAATGCGTTTTTTGGATAATGTTTTAACTGACTTTATTAATAGAGCTCCAGATTCTTTTAAAGATGCTAAGTATTCTGCAATGAGAGAAAGAAGTGTAGGGCTTGGTGTGATGGGTCTTCACTCATTTTTACAAAAAAAATCAATACCGTTAGAGTCTGTTATGAGCAAAGTGTGGAACAAAAAAATTTTCGAACATATACAAACACACACGGACAAGGCTTCTAAAAAATTAGCAGAGGAGAGAGGAGCATGTCCAGATGCAGAAGAATATGGATTTAAAGAAAGATTTTCTAATAAAACTGCAATAGCACCTACTGCTTCAATTTCTATAATTTGTGGAGGTGCATCTCCAGGCGTTGAACCATTTGCTGCCAATAGTTACACTCACAAAACTCTTTCAGGATCATATAATGTTAGAAACAGATATTTAAAAGAGATTCTTGAAAAGCATGGTAAGAATAATGAAGAGATTTGGTCTACTATAACAACTAATCAAGGATCTGTAGCACATTTGGATTTCTTGACTGATTTAGAAAAAGATGTATTTAAAACAGCATTTGAATTAGATCAAAAATGGATAGTAGAATTGGGAGCAGAAAGAACACCTTATGTTTCACAAGCTCAATCAATTAATATTTTCTTACCTGCGGATGTTCATAAAAAAGAATTACACCAGATACACTTTCAAGCATGGAAAAAAGGTCTAAAAAGCCTTTATTATTGCAGATCTAAATCAATTCAGAGAGCTGAGAACATAAATAATGAATTAACGTCTGAAAAAAAAATAAGTGAAGATGAAAAAAATTATGAAGAATGTCTATCATGCCAGTAACTAAATTAGATACAAAAAAAAATTTAAAAAAAAAATCAGGTTTATTAGTAGGAAACCCAGTTTATAAACCTTTTAGATACCCTTGGTGTTATGATGCTTGGCTTACACAACAAAGAATTCACTGGTTGCCAGAAGAAGTACCTTTAGGAGATGATGTTAGAGATTGGCAAAAAAATCTAAATCCATCTGAAAAAAATCTATTAACTCAAATCTTCAGATTTTTTACTCAAGCAGATGTTGAGGTAAGCAATTGTTACATAAGACATTATATGAATGTTTTCAAACCTACAGAAACATTAATGATGATGTCTTCTTTTGCAGCTATGGAAACGGTGCATATTGCTGCTTATTCCCACCTATTAGATACAATAGGAATGCCTGAATCAGAGTATTCTGCTTTTCTAAAATATAAAGAGATGAAAGATAAGTATGATTACATGCAAGGTTTTGATGTTAAATCCAATCACGATATAGCAAAAACTATTGCTGTGTTCAGCGCTTTCACAGAAGGTTTACAACTATTTGCCAGTTTTGCAATTCTTTTAAATTTTCCAAGACAAAACAAAATGAAAGGAATGGGCCAAATCGTAACTTGGTCTGTTAGGGATGAAACTTTACATTGCAATTCAATGATAAGGTTATTTAAAACTTTTGTTGATGAAAACCCTGAAATTTGGACCGATCAGCTTAAAAAAGAAATTTATGAAGCTTGTAGAACAATAATTTCACATGAAGATTCTTTTATAAATTTGGCATTTGAAATGGGACCAATAAATGGTTTAACAGCCGATGAAGTAAAACAATATATTCGCTGGATAGGAAATAGAAGATTAGTTCAACTTGGGCTAGAACCAATTTACCAAGTTAATAAAAATCCGTTAACTTGGTTAGACACCATGTTGAACGCAGTTGAACATATGAATTTTTTCGAAGGTAGAGCAACAGAATATTCTAAAGCTTCAACCAAAGGTACTTGGGCGGAAGCTTTTTCATAATTTATTTACTTCCTTAAATACATTTCTATTAGTAAACTAATCTCTTGAAAGGAGATCTTATGGCAACATTTTATGCATTGGGTAAATATACTGCTCAAGGATATCAAGGTTTTTGCAAAGATCCAAAATCAGATAGAGCACAAGCAGCTCGAACTGCAGCTGAAGCTGTTGGAGCTAAACTAGTTTCATATACTGGTTTAAGAGGACCTTATGATTTTTTAGCAGTATTTGAAGGAACTTTTGCGCAAGGCGCTGGCGTTAAAATGGCGACAGAAGCTAGTGGTGCTCTTTGCGATATTGCAGTTTGTGAAGCAATTAATATTAATGAAGTTGCGGCAAACGCTGCAAAAATTGCAGCAGCATATAAAGGTCCAGGAAAATAATTTTTTTATCTTTGGTTGAGAAGCATTACTTTACGGTGCTTCTCTCCACTGTATTTAGATAACGGTCTAATTAATTTATTAGCCGCATGTTGTTCCATAATATGCGCTGACCAACCTGTTATTCGCGATAGAACAAATATTGGAGTAAAGAAATCTGTATCAAATCCCATTAAATGGTATGTAGGCCCTGTAGGAAAATCAACATTGGGATAGATATCTTTTCTATCAATCATTACATTTTTAACTATCTCATAAATTTTAAGAAATTTTTTATCATTTTTTATTTTAGAAACTTTTTTGAAATATTTTTCCATTGTAGGTACTCTTGAATCTCCTTTTTTGTAAACTCTATGACCAAAACCCATTACTACTTCTTTTTTATCAAGAGCATTATTTATCCATTTCAATGCATTTTTAGGTTTTTTAATTTTATTCATCATATTCATCACAGCTTCGTTAGCTCCGCCATGCAAAGGACCTTTTAAACTTCCTATTGCGCCAGTAATAGCACTATGAATATCTGATAAACTGCTTGTAATTGTTCTTGCAGTGAATGTTGAAACATTAAAGCTGTGCTCAGCATACAGAATTAATGAAACATCAAAAGCCTTAATAATTTCTCTAGTAGGCATTTTTCCAAAACACATATAAAAGAAGTTTTCTGAAAAACCTAAGCCTTTTTTAGGGGGTATTACATTTTTACCTTTTCTAGCTCTAAAGAAAGCAGCCATAGCAGTTGGTGTTTTTGCAAATATTCTTATTGCTTTTCTCATGTTAGAAATTGGTGAATTATTACTTGTATCTTTATCTTCAAGACCCATAACACTTACAACCGTTCTAGCCACATCCATAGGATGAGATTTTTTTGGCATATGTTTTACAATTTCTCTAAGATTTATTGTGATATTTCTATTTTCTTCCAATTCTTTTTTAAATTTTTTAAGCTTTTTTTTATCTGGCAATTCTTTATTAAGTATTAAGTAAGCCACCTCTTCAAAACAGCATTTTTCGCAGAGATCTTGTACAGCATACCCTCTATAAGTTAGAGAATTTATATCAGGCATTACTTGCGAGATAGTTGTTTCGTCAACAACTATTCCTAATAATCCTTTTTTTATATCATCACTCATAAATTACTCATGTCCGTCTGTCTTAAAATCTGTAATTTTTTTGCCTGGAGTATTATATTTTTCATACTCAACCAATTCATAAAGTCTTTTTCGAGTTTGCATTTTATCGATAATATTATTTTGATGTCCATCCTTAAAAATGACCCTCAAGCCATCTTCCACATTTTTCATAGCCAATCTTTGAGTTGTAACTGGATATATTACAATATTGTAACCTAAATTTTCTAGTTCGTTTGCGGAAAGAAGCTTAGATTTACCAAATTCTGTCATATTAGCTAACAGATGAACTTTTGAATTTTTTCTAATTTTTTCAAATTCTTTTTCATCATTCAGAGCTTCAGGAAAAATTATATCAGCTCCAACATTTTCATAAGCTTTAATTCTATCAATCGTTTTATCTAATCCTTCGACAGTATTAGCATCAGTCCTTGCTATTATTAAAAAGTTTTTGTCAATCCTAGCACTTACACAAGATTTAATTTTTTTTTCCATTTCTTTTAGTGGAATAATTTCTTTATTGTCTAAATGCCCACATCTTTTTTCGTCAATTTGATCTTCTATATGACAACCTGAAAGACCAAGATTTTCAAAAGTTTCAATTGTTTTTTTACAATTTTTAAATCCCGTATCAGCATCTACAATTGAAGGTAAATCAGAAACTCTTGATATTTGATTTGCTCTATAACTTACTTCTTTTAATGTAGTAAGACCTATATCTGGCATACCTAAATCATTAGACATAACAGCTCCAGATATATAAATACCATCAAAACCAATTTCAGTTATTAGTTTTGCGGTAAGAGGATTGTATGCTCCAGGAAATTTTAAAATCTTTTTATTTTTTAATTTATTTCTAAATTCAATCCTTTTTTCTGAAGAATTTTTTTTTGTAAAATGCATATTTCATAAATATCAGTCAATAACGATTATAACAGCTGTAACGACTAATAATATAGCTAATAAATATTCTATAATTTTTTTAATTTTAGCATTTTTGATTATCAATTTAATTGATGAACCGAAAAGCGCCCATATGCAAATAGAAGGTATACAAACAAAAGGTGAGGTTCCAGCAACAAACATAGTGGCAATAATAAAATTTTCACCACTTGGAAAAAATGCAGTCGAGGCGGTTAATGCTACAACCCATGCTTTAGGATTAATAAATTGAAAAAGGGCAGCTTCATAAAATCTAAGAGGTCTTCCGCTTTCTTTATCGCTGTCAGATAAAGAACCAAGAATTTTCCATCCGAGATATAGTAAATAAAAAAAACAGAGCCATTTAAGATAAAATTGAATAGCTGGAAATTTTTGGAACAAAGCTCCTAAACCAAAACAAACTAGAGTTATTTGAATAACATGGCCAAAAGGAATTCCAAACATATGAGGTAGAGTTCTTTTAAAACCAAATTTAATACCTGAGGCAGTTAACATTGCATTATTTGGTCCTGGAGTAGCAAACATTACAAAATAATAACTTACTAGTGCAAAAAAAAGTTTAAATTCAATCATAAATATTTTTTAATAATTTCTTCAAGTCCAATAAAATCTTTTACAAGATAATCGTGATATATTTCATTAGTCTTCTTTTCGGTATAACCATCTTCAATTAATACAAATGGAATATTTGCCGCTTTAGATGCATTTGAGTCTGTTTCGCTATCACCAATCATTAAAGTTTTGTTTATATCTCCACCTATTATTTCTATGATGTCAGTCAGGTGTCTCGGATCGGGTTTGTTGTGGTTAAAAGTATTACCTCCAGCAACATAATCAAAAAAATGATAAATTTTAATTTTTTTTAATAGATCAATTGATAAGTGTTCCTGTTTATTTGTACATACTCCCATTAAAATAGAATTTTCTTTGCACCATGTTAGAAAATTTAACAATCCATTTTTAAGTGTGCTTTCTCTAAGAATATTTTTGCTATAAAAATCTATAAATTCCTTTGTCATTTTTTCAACAATTTCATCTGTTTTTTTAATTTTTCCAGAGAGTTCAGCTATTTCGTGCATAGATCTTGTCAACATTACTTTAGAACCTCTGCCTGCAAGTTTTTTTATGAAGGGAAGTTTTCTTTCATCATAACCATATTTTTTCATGATATAATTATGTGCGTGCATAAGATCAGGAGCAGTGTTGACTAATGTTCCATCTAAATCGAATAAAATTGTTAATTTTTGACTCATTTTAATAAGTATTATTAAGAAATATTTTGTGAGTTATTACAAAGTTTATATTAATGTAAAGAGAAATCTTAATGACATCAACAGACAAAAAGAAAATAGCTTTAGTAGAAAAATATAAACAGGAAAAATTACGCAATCAGGCTATGAAAATGGGTGTAACTATAAAAGCACCCGAGACAGTATTTTTATCAGAAGATACTAAATTTGGAAAGAACGTTGTTATTAATCCTTATGTTGTAATAGGAAAAAAAACAAAAATAGGTAACAACGTTGAAATTTTACCTTTTACACACATTGAGAATGCAATTTTAGAATCAAATGTAAACATTGGTCCTTTTTCAAGAATAAGACCAGGCTCAGTATTATCCAAAGGTTCAAGAGTTGGTAACTTTGTTGAAATAAAAAAAAGCAAAATAGGAATTAACTCAAAAATTAATCATTTATCTTATGTTGGTGATGCCAAAATTGGCAAGAACGTAAATATTGGTGCTGGAACTATTACTTGTAATTACGATGGAAAGAAAAAAAATAAAACCAATATTTTAGATGGAGCATTTATAGGGTCAAATACTTCGTTGGTAGCCCCTATTAAAATTGGTAAAAAAGCAGTAGTTGGTGCAGGCTCCGCATTAACAAAAAATGTTAAAAACAAATCTCTTGCTTTAACAAGATCTAATCAAATAGAAATCAAAAATTATAAGAGAAAATAATGTGTGGTATAATAGGAATAGCCAGCAATAAATTAGTAGCATCAAATATAATTCAGTCTTTAAAAAAATTAGAGTACAGAGGTTATGATTCTGCAGGAATTGCAACAATAGTTAATGGTCAAATAAATGAAAAAAAATGCACTGGACGAGTGGAAAATTTAGAAAAAATTTTATTTAAGAATCCATCAAATGGATCATTAGGTATTGGTCATGTAAGATGGGCGACTCATGGAGTACCAAGTCAAGTTAATGCTCATCCTCACTCTTCAGATGAAGTTTCAGTAGTCCACAATGGAATAATCGAAAATTCTAATGATTTAAAAAAAAACTTGGAAAAAAAAGGTTATAAATTTAAGTCACAAACTGACACTGAAGTTATTACATTTCTTCTTACAGATTTTTTAAAGGATTATGATTTAGTTGATGCAATTAATAAAACTTTGAAAACACTTAATGGTAGTTTTGCATTAGGAATTCTTTTTAGAAAATATAATAATATTGTTGTAGGAGCTAGAAGAGGAAGCCCTCTTGCTGTCGGTTATGGTCCTGAAGAAAATTATTTAGGATCTGATTCTTACGCATTAAAATCTATGACAAATAAAATTACTTATTTAGATGATGGTGATGTATGTGTATTAACAAATAATAAGATAGATTTTTATAACTCTAAAAATAAAAAAATAAATAAAGAAATTTTGACACTTTCAAATGATAAGCATACTGCAGAAAAAGGAGATTATAAAGATTTTATGTCTAAGGAAATTAATGAGCAGAATATTACTACTAAAACTTGCATTAAAGAGTACGTAGATCATTTAAGAAAAGATATCAATTTATATAATTTTCCTATAATTCCAAAAGATATTGAAAAAATAGTTTTAATTGGATGCGGAACCGCATACCATTCTTGTGCTGCTGCAAAATATTGGTTTGAAGAACTCACAAATATTCCAATAGAAATTGATATAGCATCAGAGTTTAGATATAGAAAAATAAAGTTTAACAAAAAAAACTTATATATTTTTGTTTCTCAATCAGGTGAAACAGCAGATACATTTGCAGCACTCGATTTATGCAAAAAGAACAATGTAAAAACCTGTTCAATTGTTAATGTTGTTGAAAGCTCTATAGCTAGATCATCAGATTTTGTCTTACCTATTCATGCCGGACCAGAAATAGGAGTAGCTTCTACTAAAGCTTTTATAGGACAAATGTTAGTACTTTATGTATTGGCTATTAAAATTTCAGAGGTTAGAAAAGAAATATCTAAATTAAATTATGAAAAAAAAATTAATGATCTTAAAAAGCTTCCTGATTTAATAAAAGTTACATTAAACTATTGTCAAAATAATATACCGATTATTGCAAAAGATTTTTTAAAGGCAAAGGGAGCAATGTTTTTAGGTAGAGGTTCATCTTTTCCAATAGCACTAGAGGGAGCTCTAAAACTTAAAGAATTGTCATATCTTCATGCAGAAGGTTATCCAGCTGGAGAAATGAAACATGGTCCTTTAGCATTAATAGAAGAAGGTTTGCCTGTAGTAATTTTAGCTCCAAAAGATAGATATTTTGAAAAGACAATTTCTAATATGCAGGAAGTAATTGCTCGTGGAGGAAAAGTAATTTTGCTAACAAATGAAAATAATAAAATTATTAGTGAAAATGTAAGATTTACATTGGAGATACCAATGACTAATGAAGATTTAACACCTTTCTTATTAACAGTTCCACTTCAACTATTAGCTTATCATGTAGCTTCATTAAAAAACTTTGACATAGATAAACCTAGAAATTTAGCAAAATCAGTAACTGTTGAATAAAAAAGACTCTATTACTTGATATAATCAAACTTGGTTTTTTGTCTTGTATACATTATATATACTTTAGGTTGAGTATGAAAAAATGGTCATTAAATAGTTGGAGAGATTATCCAGTTAAGCACATCCCAAAATATGAGGATGAGAAGGAACTTTCTATGGTTTTGAAAAAAATAAATTCATTTCCACCGTTAGTCTTTGCTGGAGAAACTAGAGCTTTAAAAAAATCACTTGCTCAAGTTGCTGAAGGAAAAGCTTTTCTTTTGCAAGGGGGTGATTGCGCTGAAAGTTTTGCTGAATTTCATCCTGATAATATTAGAGATACGTTTAAAGTAATTTTACAAATGGCTTTGGTCTTAACTTTTTCTGCGTCTTTGCCAGTGATTAAGTTAGGAAGAATAGCTGGGCAATTTTCCAAACCCAGGAGTTCACCTATAGAAGTAAAAGATGGAAAGGAACTTCCTACATACTTAGGAGACAACATAAATGGAATAGAATTTAATGAAAAAGCTAGAAAGCCGGATCCAAAAAGATTATTTAAAGCATATTCTCAATCTGCATCTACATTAAATTTGTTAAGAGCTTTATCTCAAGGTGGATTTGCAGATTTGAAAAAAATCCATTTATGGAATTTGGGATTTATTAAAAAAAGTCCTGAAGGTAAAAAATTTAAAGAAATTGAAGACAAAATAAGTGATGCACTATCTTTCATAGAAGCATGCGGATTACATCCAGATCACAATAGAAGATTAAGAACTGTAAACTTCTTTACTTCACACGAGGCGTTACTTTTGCCTTTTGAACAATCAATGACAAGAATAGATTCTACTTCTGGAAAATATCATGATACGTCAGCACATTTTGTTTGGATTGGTGATAGAACGAGACAAATGGATGGTGGACACGTAGAATTTTGCAGAGGAATAGAAAACCCAATAGGAATAAAATGTGGACCTACTTTGAAAGACACTGAATTAGTTAAACTTTGTAATATATTAAATCCTAAAAATGAATCAGGAAGAATAACTCTTATTTCGAGATTTGGAGCTGATAACGTTGAAAAACATTTACCAAAATTAATCAGATCAATTAAAAAGGAAGGATTAAATGTTATTTGGTCTTGTGATCCTATGCACGGTAATACAATTAAGTCTGCAACTGGATTTAAAACTAGACCCTTTAATAACGTAGTAAAAGAAGTTAAAAGAGTCTTTGGTGTTCACAAAGCCGAAGGAAGTTATGCTGGTGGACTTCATATTGAAATGACTGGACAAAATGTTACTGAATGCACAGGTGGTGCACAAAAAATATCAGAAAAAGATTTATCACACAGATACCATACACACTGTGATCCCAGACTTAATGCTAATCAAGCATTAGAGTTGGCATTCTTAATATCTGATGAAATTAAGAAAAACTCCCAATATTCAAAGAATATAATTAAAGCAGCATCTTAATAATTGAATTTTAATTATTAAGATCTATTTTGAGAATAGGATATTAATATTTATGCAAACAACAAAAAGAATAGATTATATAAAAAATTGGATACAAGATTATTGCAAATCAATGCCCAAGGAACCAGATTCTTTAGTTGTAGGTATTTCAGGGGGTATTGATTCATCTGTTACAAGTACAATTTGTGCATTAACAGGTAAAAAAACTATAGTTCTTTCAATGCCAATCAAACAAATAAAAGAACAGCAAGATCTTAGTTTAAAACATCAAGATTGGCTAAAAAATAAATTTAAAAATGTAGAAAGTCATTTAGTTATTTTGGATAATTTGTTTAAAACATTTAAAAATTCATTAAGTGAATTTGATAATCAGCATGGATTAGCTAATTCTAGAGCGAGATTAAGAATGACAA
>CACLHE010000003.1 GCA_902606665.1 uncultured Pelagibacteraceae bacterium | reverse complement strand
GAGAACTTAAATATTTTAAGACCGTTGTATTTCATTTATTTCACTTTTCTTAAATTTATTTTTATTTAGAATGGTAAAATATAAATTTAATGGAAATTAGCAAACAAAATTATTTAGATTATCTAAATAAAAATCAAAAAGAGGCAATAATTGGTCTCGATGGACCTTGCTTAATAGTAGCAGGTGCTGGTTCTGGCAAAACAAAAGTTTTAACATCTAGAGTTGTCCACATCATTAAACAAAAGAAAGCTTGGCCAAATCAAATTCTTTGCGTGACATTTACAAATAAAGCAGCAAAAGAAATGCAAAATCGTGTACTAAAATTATTAAACCAGAAAACAAAGTCTCTACCTTGGCTCGGAACATTTCATTCTGTAAGCGCTAAAATTTTAAGAAAACATGCGCAGGCTGTTGACCTAAATTCACGTTTTACAATCATTGATCAGGAAGATCAGTTGAGACTAATAAAAAATATATGCAAGGCTGAAAATTTTGACATAAAAAAAATATCACCTCAATTTATTTTATCTCTAATTAACCAATGGAAAAATAAAGGTTTGCTTCCCAGAAATGTTGTTACAAAAAAAGGATTGCCATTAGAAAAAGCTATATTGAACGTTTATAAATTTTATCAAGAACGCTTAAAAATTTTAAACTCTTGTGATTTTGGTGATCTAATTTTACTTTGCGTAAAAATGTTTGAAAACAATCCTGACATACTTGAGCTGTATCATAATAACTTTAAATATATTCTTGTCGATGAATATCAAGACTCTAACTACATTCAAAGCAAATGGTTAAATCTACTTGCTAAAAAAAATAACAATATTTGCTGCGTTGGAGATGATGATCAATCAATTTACAGTTGGAGAGGAGCTGAAATAAAAAACTTTTTAGATTTCAGTAAAATATATAAAAATACTAAAATTATTAAACTTGAACAAAACTATAGATCGACACAAAATATACTGAGTGCAGCCTCAGAATTAATTTCAAATAATAAAGATAGAATGGGAAAAAAATTATGGACCGACAGTAAAGATGGAGAATTAGTCAAGCTTACCTGTTATAAAAATGGAAAAGAAGAAGCTACAGGAGTTAGTGATATTATTGAATCTAAACTTAAAAAAAAATATTCTTTAAACAATATAGCTATATTAGTGAGAGCTATTTTCCAAACGAGAGAATTTGAAGAAAGATTTTTGAAAATTGGGATGGGTTATCGCGTAGTTGGTGGAACTAAATTTTATGAGAGGGCAGAAATTAAAGATAGTGTTGCTTTTCTAAGAATAGTAAATCAAAAAAATGATGATTTGGCTTTTGAAAGAATTATAAATGTACCTAAGAGATCTATAGGAGATGGTGCCCTAAAACAGTTTCATGAATGGGGTAGAAAGAATAAAAAATCTTTAGAAAATTCAGCTGTTGAACTTTTACAATTAGATAAAATCAAACCAAAAACAAAATTAGGGTTATTAAAAATTTTGAATTTATTTAATAAATGGAGATCTGATCTCAAAAAAAAAAAACATTATGAATTAATGGAAATTATATTAGACGAATCTGGATATTCAAAAATGTTGAAAGGTAAAAAAGATTTAGAAAGTGAAGGTAGATTAGAAAATTTAAAAGAATTAATCAAAGGTATGCGTGACTTTGATAATCTACAAAGTTTCTTAGAACATGTTGCTTTGGCAACTTCTATCGATCAGGATTGGAATGGTCAAAAAGTTAATTTAATGACTATGCACGGTGCTAAAGGTTTAGAATTTGATGCAGTTTTCTTACCTGGTTGGGAAGAAGGTTTGTTTCCCCACCAAAAATCCTTAGAGGAAAAAGGAGATTTGGCTTTAGAAGAAGAAAGGCGACTTGCTTATGTAGGAGTCACGAGAGCTAAAAAAGAATCTTTTATATCTTTTGCAATGAACAGATTGTACAGAGGAGATTGGGTTGATTCTTTAGCTTCAAGATTTATTAACGAACTACCAGAAAAAAATATAAAAAAAGAAGATCAGATAGAATCAAGCAATGAAGATTTATTTTTTAATCAAGATATAGATTATAGTGAAGGGATAAGAAGTCCAGGATGGGCTAGATTACAAAAAAAAAACTTAAAAAGAATTAAATGAAGAAATTGCAAAAATTAAAAAATTTTTTTGATAGTTATAAATTAGATGGCTATTTAGTGCCAAAAAATGATGATTATTTCAATGAATATGTCAAACAGTCGAACGATAGATTAAAATTTATTTCAGACTTTTCTGGCTCTGCTGGATTTGCAATAATTTTAAAAAATAAAAATTATCTTTTCGTTGATGGTAGATATACAGTGCAAGCACGTATACAGTCAGGAAAAAATTTCAAAATCTTTACAATACCTCAAAAATTCCCAAAAGATGTATTAAAAACAAATAAAAAAATTGAAATTGGTTTTGATCCAAGATTGCATAATGAAAAACAATTAAATTTTTTTTTTAATATTAAAAATATTGTTCTTAAACCAATTAATAAAAATTTAATTGATATTATTTGGTCTAAAAAACCAAAAGATTTTATTAAACCTTTTTTTTCTTTAAAAGATAAAGATGCTGGGCAAAGTTCTAAAAAAAAAATAATAAAAGTTAAAAAATTTCTTTCAAAGAATAAAACCAACTATATGTTAGTTACAGCACCAGAAAATATAGCCTGGCTTCTAAATATTAGAGGATTTGATTCGGCTTTCTCACCCATTCCTAATGCAAGATTGCTGATAAATAGCAAGGGTGATATAGATTTGTTCTCAAGAAGTAAAAAAATAAATAAAATAAAGAAAATTTTTTCTAAAAAAATAAAATTTCATGAAGAAAATAAAATTAAAGAAAAACTACAAAACTTATGGAATAATAATATCTGGCTGGATAGTCTATCCTGTTCAATTTACTTTAAAGACTTACTTAGAAAAAGAAATAAAATTATAGAGAAGACTGATCCAATTTATTTATTTAAATCAATAAAAAATTCAACTGAAATTAAGAATATAAAAAAAAGCCACATAATTGATGGAGTAGCACTTACAAAATTTTTGTTTTGGTTGAAAGAGAATTTTAGAAAGAGAAAAATCACAGAAATATCTGCTCAAAAAAAACTAGAGAGTTTTAGAAAAATGAATAAGACCTATAAGTTTCCTAGTTTTAGTACTATATCAGGAGCCGGACCAAATAGTGCTATAATTCATTATAAGGCATCAATTAAATCGAATAGAACTTTAAAGAAGGGTAATCTGTATTTAGTGGACTCAGGTGGCCAGTATAATTTTGGAACCACTGATGTAACTCGAACTATTTCCTTAGATAACAACTCTAACTTAGTGAAAGAAATTTATACACGTGTTTTAAAAGGTCATATTGCAGTTTCTAACTACATTATAAAAAAAAATTCAAAGGGTGCAGATATTGATCAAAAGGCAAGAAAGTATTTAAAGAAAGTTGGTTTAAATTATCCTCATGGAACTGGGCATGGTGTTGGATATTTCTTGAACGTGCATGAGGGACCACAATCTTTATCAAAAAATAATAAAATAAAATTAAAACCTGGAATGGTTATTTCCAATGAACCCGGATATTACAAAGAAGGATATTTTGGTATTAGAATTGAAAATTTAATTTATATCAAAAAAAATAAATTCGAAGAATTGACTATGGCTCCAATAGATAAAAAACTAATTAATAAGAATATGCTTAATAAAAGTGAAATAAATTGGTTAAATAAATACCACGCTAAAGTAAAAAGAAATTTATTTAGATTTATGAATATTAAAGAAAAAGCAAATTTGATTCAGGCTTGTTCACCTATTTAATAAACTATACCAGCTATTTTCATCAAGAATTTTAATATTTAATTGTTTTGCCCTCTCAATTTTTTTTGAAGTTGGTTTTGATTCTCCAACTACCAAGTAGTCTAGTTTTTTACTTGTAGTACCCAAAATTTTTCCACCTTCCTTTTCAACTAAAGCTTTGGCTTCAGCTCTACTCATTTTACTCAATCCTCCAGTAAACATAATTGTTTTACCATAAAAAACTCCAGATTTACTTGTTTTAAAATCAGTTACATCAATTTCTTTTACTAAATTTGAAACAGTTTTTAAATTATTAGAATTAGAAAAAAATGTCTCTAATGAATTAATTTGGGTTTTTCCAATTCCATCTAATTCTAAAAGATAATTTAATATTTTTTTTCTTTTCTCTTTTTCAAAAAGATTTTCAAATCTTTTTAAATTTTCAAAATACTTTGCCAAAGTTTTTGCATTTTCTTGACCAATATGTCTTATTCCTATTGCAAAAATTAGTTTATCTAATGATATTTTTTTTGATTTTTTAATAGCCTTTTCTAAATTTGAAGCAGATAAATCTCCCCATCCCTCTAAATGAGAAATTTTTTTGAAATTTAAATTAAATATATCTGCAGGAAACTTTATCATGTTTAAATTCCAAAAATTATCAATTATTTTTTTTCCAAAACCATCAATGTTTAGTGCGTCTTTCGATGCAAAATGTTTCAGTTTTTCTCTTAAAATTTCTTTACAATTAAACTCAATATCAGGACATCTGGTCACAGCATCATTTTTTTTGGTACTATAGTTAAATTCTTTAATAGTTTTAGATCCACAGGAAGGACATTTATCTGGAAAGTTAAATTTTTTTAAATTTTTATTTCTTTTTGCTTTATCAACATATAATACTTGCGGAATAACATCGCCTGCTCTTTGAATGCATACGGTGTCACCAACTCTAATATCTTTTCTGTTTATTTCATCTTGATTATGCAATGTAGCATTTGAAACAATGACACCTCCAACGTTAATTGGTTCTATTTTGGCAACTGGAGTTAGTGCTCCTGTACGTCCAACTTGAATTTCAATATTTTTTATTACTGAAAAACCTTTTTCTGCAGAAAATTTATGTGCAATTGCCCATCTTGGAGAATTAGAAGCAAATCCAAGTCTATTTTGTAATTTTAAATCATCTACTTTATAAACTAAACCATCTAAGTCATAATCAATACTGGATCTTTTTGTTTCTATCATCTTATGATTTTTTTCAATATCTTCAATTGTAGTTACAAGTCTGTTTAGGGAGTTAGTATTAAATCCCCATTCTTTTAATAGTTTTAAATATTCAGATTGTGTTTTGAAATTTTGTGAATCTACATTGCCAAATCCGTATGCAACAAATTTTAATGGTATTTTTTTTGTTTCATTAAAATCTTTTTGTCTCAAAGAACCTCCAGCTGCATTTCTTGGATTCGAGAATCGTTTGTTAATTTTTTTAAAGTCTGACCTAGATATATAAACCTCTCCTCTTACATCCAAAATTTTTGGGAAATTTGATTTATTTATCCTTTTTGGAATATCTCTAATTGTTTTAAGATTGTCAGTTATATCCTCTCCAGTTTTTCCATCTCCTCTTGATAAACCGATCGTAAAAATTCCTTCAATATATTTTAATGATGCTGAAATACCATCAATTTTTGGTTCTGCTGAAAAGACTATTTTCTCATAATTTTTCATATTTAAAAAATTTTTTATTTTCTTTAAAAAATCTTCAATATTTTGCTTATTAAAAGCATTAGCTAAAGATAACATTGGTATATCATGCTCTACTTTCTTGAATTTGTTTGAGGGTTCATATCCTACTTTTTCACTTGGAGAATCTTTATGCTTTAAGTATTTATATTTATTTTCTAAATCTAATATTTCATTTTTTATATTATCATAATCTCTATCCACAACTAATGGGCTATCTTTTTCAAAATATGCCTTATCATACTTTCTTAATTTTTTTATTTTGCTTATATAAAACTTCTCTATTTCTTTTCTTTGCATAAATTGATTATTCGAATAGACTTTTTATTTTTTTTCTAATTAAACCCATCTCTTTTTTCTTTTTGATTTTTTTAGGTTTATAATTTTCATTAAATACCTTATAACTTTTTTTATACCATTCTCCAGATTTGTAATTGTATCCTAAAATTGAAGCAGCTTGCTTTGCTTCTTCTATTAATCCAAGTCTATAATAAACTTCCACAATTCTGTGCAAAGCCTCTTCTACAAAAACTGTTTTCTCATATTTTTCTACAACTGTTTTGAGTCTATTGAGTGCAGGTATCCATTTTTTTGTTTGCATGTAAAATCTTGCTATTGACATTTCTTTTGCTGCAAGTTGATCTATGATCAGATCTATTTTAAATCTAGCATCTGTTGCATAATCAGTATTGGGATAATTCTGCATGATAAATTCAAATTTCTCTTTTGCCTTAAGAAGAGGTTTTAAATCTTTTTTCTCATCTAGTATTTGTTCGTAATAACAAATTGCAATTAGATAATGTGCGTAAGGTATGTTTTTGTCTGCAGGATAATTATTAATATGTCTCTCTAATGCGAATACAGCGCTTGCATATGAACTTCGTGTGTAATCGGCATAACTAGACATTAAACTCGCTTTTGCTGCCCATTCACTTTGGGGCATCAAAATTTCAACTTCCTTAAATTTTTTTCCAGCATAAAAAGAGTCGCCGTCTTTAAGCGCTCTCACAGCTTCATCGTAAATGACAATTGCCTTTTCTTCATCTGTAGGCTCAGCTATAACCATTTCTTTGTTTCTTGTACATGAAAGTAATAGCGAAAATAATAATAATAAAATTAGTAGGTTTTTAAACATTTTAGATAAAGTATTATTTTATCAAAATATTTAATTATTACAATTTTCTTTGCTGATATTTAGTTATGCGTTAATTGCTATAGGCCTTGGGTAAACATTGCCTTTTTGATCTTTTTGTTTGTTATCAAAATTTTCAAACTCCCAATTTGACTTATTAGATAGAAATTCTCTCAGCAATCTATTAGTAAGCTGGTGGCCGCCTTGTGAAGTTTTAATATGTCCAAAAATTCTGTGTCCTGATAGCATAAGATCTCCTATGCAATCCAGAATTTTGTGATTAACAAATTCGTCCCTATATCTAAGTCCGTCCTCATTTAATATTTTATTTTCACTTACTACTATTGCATTCTCCAATGATCCTCCTTTTGCTAATCCTTGACTTTTAATATGGTCAATATCTTCATATAAGCAAAATGTCTTAGAATTATATATTTCAGTTAAATCACTAGTGCTTAATTTAAATTGTTTTCTCCGAGTTCTTATTAAGGAATTTTTGTAAACTATTTCAAAATCTATTATTAAATCTCTGTTTAAAGGTTCAATAGAAATAAATTTGTTACCATCTTTTATTTCTAATTTTTTTAAAACTTTGATAAATTTTTTTAGATGATTTTGTTTTTCTACGCCAGCTGACCTTATAGCCTCTACAAAATCAAAGGAAGAACCATCCATTATAGGAACCTCAGGTGCATCAATCTCTACCAAAACATTATCAATTCCTTCTCCATAAAAAGCTGCCATTAAATGTTCTATTGTTGACACTGATATATTATTTGAATTTTGTATTTTAGTGCATAGCACTGGTGAATTTACATTTTCGAAAGTTGCATCAATAATATTTCTTTCACTATCAACGTCTATTCTTTTAAATTTAATTCCTGAATTAACTTCAGCTGGTTTTAGAGAAATATTTACTTTTACACCATTGTGTAGACCTACACCTTCGAGTTGCGCTGATTCTTTTAAAGTTTTTTGAAAATCTTGAACCATCTATATGGATATACAAAAGGTCTGAAATTGTTGAAACACAAATTATGTTACTGAAGACTACAGCAAAATTTTATCTATTAATGCTAAAAATTTTTGCAAAAAAGCTTATTTTTTCATCTTTTTTATTACTGATTTCGGCTATTGCTTCAGTCTCCCAGCCATCCTTGATTATCTTCAAGGCTCCAAGGCAGGAGGAAAAGCTTTTTTCTAAGTTATCAGCATCTTTATTTATTTTTTTAACATTTAAACCAAAAAAATTGACAAAATATTTTTCAATATTAAGTAGATTGGATCCACCACCTGTAATAAAAAAACTCGTTCCTGGCTTTTTATTAAATCCAGCAGTTGATAGCTGTTTTTTTAATAAATCGATGATTTCATCTAATCTAGCATTTATAATATCGAAAATTAATTTTTGGCTTATTTTTCTAAAACTTGAATCGGTAAAATAAAAATCTTTTAAATAACCATTTTCATCAAAAAGATCTTGATTATTTTTGAATGATAAATCTATATTATTTTTTATTTTTTCTGACTCTGACAAACTTAATGAACATACTTTTGAAATATCTTTATTAATATGGTTAATTCCAATTGGAAAAGTAATAGAATGAGTAAGTGCCAAATTTTTGAAAAATCCAAAACTTGTTTTCTCAGATCCTAGGTCCACTATAATGGATCCAGATTCTAATTCTTCATAACTTAATAATTTAGCTCCTAATGCATATGAGCGTGAAACTATTCTTGCTATTTCAAGATCGCAATCAATAAAAACTTGAACTATATTTTTTAAATTGTTTTTAGGAACGGTAATAAAAGTTATCTCATGAGTTAAAAAATCAGCGTAAACACCTATTGGTTCTTCAATAAATTTTTTTCCATCTACAATATAATTATAATTAAAAATATGAATTATAGACTGTTTGTTATCATTTAAAATTAATTGTTTTTTTGCTTCCTTTAATAGAAATTCAATATCTTCTTTATGAATTTTTGATCCATCAATTTTTTTATGTTTTGAAAATTTTGTACATAAAAAATCTGTTTGTTCAATAACCACGTTTATTTTTTTTAAAGATATTTTAGCAATTTTCTCGGCATTGCTTATACAAGATCTAACTGCTTTCGAAGCTTTTGACATATTTATAATAACATCGTTATAAATGCCGTCAGATGGTGTTGTGGATGTTGATAGTATTTCAGTCTTATTATTACTCAAATTAATAATAATACATTTAATATTTACATTTCCTAATTCAATTATACCTATTATATCCTCAGATTTCATTACTCTACTATTATCTTACCATCTACTCTTAAATCTATCATGCTATATTTTTGAAAATCTTGATTTTTTAATAATTTAATAGATTTATTAATTGCTTCATTTTCGTTGTTGTTTGGAAATTTTATTACTTTTTTTTCACCAAGTTCTATATCCCAACGTCCTATTTTAAAATAATAAAAATTTTTTATTTTTTCATAAGGAAAATTGTTTTCTTTTAATTTGTCATGAAAATATATAAATTTTTTCTCAGCTCCTTCACCAAAAACACTTGGTAATTCTTTACTAATTATTTTATCATCAAAAAGGATTAGATTAGATGAGCTATCCAAAAAATACTTGCCTTTATTTTTAAACAAAATTGCAACTGGAAATGTTTCAAAAATTGTTATTACAATCTTATCTGGATATTTTTTTTTTACCTCAATTTTTTCAAAAAAATCGATATCTTTTAATGGCTCTTCTATATCTTGCTTTTTTAAAAGAAAAATATTTTTTTTATAAATATTGCTTAACTTTTGGATTATTTCTTTTTCTTTAATTAATAAATTGTTTCTTATTTCTACACTTTTTATTTTAAAAAAATCATCATTTTTTTTTACTGTAATATTTAATTCTTTTGGATTGAATGTAGATAAGAAAATAAGTAATACTAATAATATAAATATTCTATAAAACTTTTTCATCTATTGATGCCAGCATCTTTAACTATCCAATCAACTAACTTTTCAAAACTTATACCACAATAACGTGCTATTTCTGGAACAAGAGAAAGGTTAGTCATTCCAGGCTGTGTGTTAATTTCTAATAAATAAAATTTATTTTTAAAAAATCTAAAATCAGATCTTGTTATACCCCTGCATTTTATAACTTTGTGTGCCTTCATTGCCAAACTGAGCACTTCTTTGTATTTTTTTTTCGTAATAGGGGCCGGCATTATATGCTTAGTTTTTGCTTTAAAAGAGTATTTTGCTTTATAATCATAAAACTCTCTTTTTGGAACGAGTTCTATTGCTCCTAAAGGTTTCTTTCCCATAATAGCTACTTGAATCTCTTGTCCAGGAATATACTCTTCAACAATAATTGAATCATATTCATTTTTGATTTTAATATAATTTTTATTAAATTGTATTTTATTTTTGCAAATACTGACTCCTAAACTTGAACCTTCGTTAATTGGTTTAATTACAATTGGAAATTTAATACCCTTTTTTTTCATCATTTTAGTTAAAAAATTTTCCTTTTTATTTTTTAATAAAAAATACTTTGGTGTTTTTATTTTATTTTTTATGAATAAAATTCTAGATAATTCTTTATTCATTGCTAAACTGGATGATAAAATTCCTGAGTGAGTATAAGGAATTTTTAAAGATTCTAAAATTCCCTGAACAAATCCATCTTCACCGTACCTTCCATGAAGTGCATTAAAGACAAGTTTTGGTTTTATTTTTTTTAACTTTTTAATAAAATTTCCTTTTGCATCTAATTCTTTAACTTTATATCCCATTTTTTTTAAAGCCTTAGAGCAGGCTTTCCCTGTCAAAAAACTGATTTTTCTTTCTCCTGAGATTCCGCCTTGAAGAACTACAATTAAGTTTCTCATAAATTTTCTCCGATAATTTCTAGTTCTAATTCAAGTTCAATACCTGTCTTGTTTAAAACTGCATTTTTAACTTTTTTAATTAAATCCTCCAGATCTTTTGATCTGGCCTTACCTTTATTAACAAAAAAATTACAATGTTTTTGAGAAATACATGCGTCTCCTACTGACATTCCTGCGCACCCAGATTCTTTTATAAGAGACCACGCTTTATTTTTTTCAGGATTTTTGAAAGTGCTTCCGCAGGTTTTTATTTTTGATGGTTGATCTATTTTTTTTCTTTCAACTAATTCATTAATTTTTTTTTCAATACTTTTACTATTATCATTCTTTCCGAGAAGAGTTGCGCTTACAAAAATTAAATCTTTCTTCATATTACATTTTCTATAAGAGAATTTTATATCTGATGAATTTACTACTCTTATCTTTCCTTCCATATCCATTGCTTGAACTGAAACCAAAATTTTAGAAATATCATTTCCATAGCAACCAGAATTCATTTTTATACCTCCTCCAATGGAACCGGGTATACAAGATAAAAATTCAAAACCAGAAAGTGAATTGTGAAGTGCAAAATTTGATACTTGTTTATCTAACGCTGAGGTGCCGGCTATGATCTTATTGTTATCAAATAAAGATATATGAGAAAAAGATTTTCCAAGCTTAATTATAATTCCATCAAAACCTCCATCTCTGATCAGAGTATTTGATCCCACGCCTAATATTTTAATTTTATTATACCCTTTTAAATGTTTTAAAAAAACAGATAGTTCATTTAAGTCTTTTGGTTTAAATATTACTTTCGCTGGTCCACCAATATTGAACCAAGAATACTTTGAAAGATATTCATTAAATAAAATTTGCCCTGAAATTTTTTTTTTTATTTCTTTTAGATTCGAAATCAAATTCATTTCATTTCATTTCCTATTTCTCTTATCCAATTTGATATGCTTCCTGCCCCCATGCAAATGACCATTTCATCTCTTAATAAATTTTTTATAAAATAATTCTTTAATTCATTTTTATTTTTTATATTTATTACCTGAATTCGAGATTTTTTTGAAATTAAACTGGAAAAGTCATCTTGATTAAAATTATATGTCTTTTTTTCTCCAGCTGAATAAACTGGGCATAATAAAACTGTATCACTTAATTTAAATGATGATGCAAATTCATTTTTTAGGGATTTTACTCTAGAATATCTATGAGGCTGAAAAACACAAATTATTTTTCTATTTTTATGAACCTGCCTTGCGCTAGTTATAACAGCTTTAATTTCAGTTGGATGATGGGCATAATCATCATAGAATTCTATATTGTTAAGAGAAAAAACTTTTGTAAACCTTCTTTGAATTCCTAAAAACTTTCTAAGTGCTTTTTTTATTTTGTTTATTTTGATGCCTAAATTTAAAGCAACAGCTATTGAAGCCGTTGCATTAGTAATATTATGATCACCAATGAGATTGACAACTATATTATCTATATTTTTTAATATTTGTGAGGGTAATTTCAATTTCAAATCAAAAATTGAGTGATTAGTTTTTTTTCTAACATTTGTAATCTGATAGTTCGATTTTTTATTAAATCCATAAGTTAAAAAATTACGAGTTTTAGTTTTTGATAATAAATTTTTTAAATTTTTATTATCAATACAGACTAAAGATTTTCCGAAAGATGGTGTTTTTTCAATAAAGGTACAAAAACTTTTTTTTAACTTTTTAAAACTTCCATAAAAATCTAAGTGTTCTTTGTCTATATTAGTTACAATAGAATAGGAAATTGGAAGCTTTAAAAAGCTTCCATCCGACTCATCTGACTCTATTACTGCCCATTCACCCTTTCCCAGTTGTGCATTATTTTTAAGTGAATTTATTACCCCACCATTAATTACTGTTGGATCCAATCCTGCTTCAGATAAAATATTTGCTATTAAAGATGTTGTTGTTGTTTTTCCATGTGAGCCTGTAACTACAATATTTTTTTTTAATGAAACAATATTCGCAAGCATATCTCCTCTTTTAAAAATAGGTAATTTTTTATTTTTTGCTCTTAACAATTCTTTATTATTTTTTTTTATAGCTGATGACACCACAATCATAGTAGCTTTTTTTAAATTTTTTTGATGGTGACCAAAATATACTTTTACTCCTGACTTAATTAATCTATCTGTATTTTTATTCTGACTTAAGTCACTACCTTGGATAGTAAATCCCATATTATTCATTATCTGCGCTAAACCACTCATGCCAATTCCACCGATACCAATAAAATGTATTACTTCATTGCTTCCAATATTAATTCTCATATTTAAATAAATTCCTTAATTTCATTTTCAACATTTTCATAAACTTTTTTGTTAAAATTTTTTTTCATATTTTCGCGTATATTTTGTAATCTACTTTTATTTTCTATATTTTGTTTAATTAAATTAAAAAGATTTTGAATATTAAAATCTCCTTGCTCTAAAATCCAACAACAGCCTTTTTGTTCATAATACTTAGCATTTAAATGCTGATGATTATCAATTGAATGTGGCAAAGGTACAGCAATAAAAGGTGTAAGTGTATGAACTAGTTCTGCGGTTGTGGAAGCTCCACATCTTGTAATTGCTAGCTTTGAAGACTTGGCAAGTTCTAAAATATCTTTATCAAATTCGAAAATGTAATTTTTAATATTAATCTTATTATAAAAATCTATTAAATAATTTTTTTGATTTTTTAAACATTGTTGATTAATTTCTACTTTATAACCAGATTCTTTGATCATTTTTAAAACCTGGGGGATAATGTTTGCAAATATTTCCGCTCCTTGGCTTCCTCCAAGAACTAATATTACAAATTTCTCATTATTCATATCTTCTTTAAAACTTGAATAATTAATAATATTTTTATCTAAAATTGAACCCACCTCAAAAGTTTTATTTTTATATTTTTCATAAAATTCTTTTTCTAATTTTTTTGCTATAAGAATTTTTTTTGAAAAAGATGATAAATAATTATTTGTTCTGCCAAAAACCATATTATTCTCATAAATAATCAATGGTATATTAAAGAATCTTGATGCAAAACAAATGGGAAAAGATACATAACCTCCCAATCCAAATATTAAATCTGGTTTTTCTTTTTTTATAATGAAGATCGATCTAATAATTGCAAAAAAAATTAGAATATAAGAAAAAAATTTTTTAAAAAAATTTTTATTTGTAGGTGTATCTGTATTTAATATATAAGATTTAAATTGTGAATTTTTTTGAATAAAATTGTTCCCTCTATCATCTGTAATTAATACAACGTTGTACTTTTTATCAAAAAAATGTTTCATTAAATTGATAGCTGGAAATATATGGCCGCCTGTTCCTCCGCCAGAAAATATTATTTTTTTACTCATTTTTGAAATACCTTGTAGAATCTTTTCTGGTAAAATTTAAAATTATTCCTGCTATTATAGAACTTCCAACAAGAGAAGAACCTCCGTAACTTAAAAAAGGTAAAGTCATACCTGTTGTTGGAAATAACCTAATATTGACACCTATATGAATAAAAGTTTGAATTATTAATAGAGTAACCAGACCAACTAAAGCTAGTTTTAGAAATTCGTTATTACCAGCAAAAACCTTATTTAAAACCTTGTAACCAATAAATAAAAATATAATTACAATAAATAAAACAAATATTGCTCCAAACTCTTCAGAGATTACAGCAATAATATAATCAGTGTGTGCTTCGGGCACTCTATCTTTTAAAATACCTTCTCCCATACCTTGACCGGTTAAGCCACCCTGTTTAATCGCCTCCAGCGCTTTTTGAGATTGAAAGTTATCTCCTGATTTTGGATCTAAAAATATATTAACTCTATAGATCACATAACCAAACTTTTCTGGCAAAAAAAATATTAGAAGAGTAACCGTAATTGCAAATGTAAAACCTAATACTGCTAATAAATACATATTAAATCCTGAAACAAATATCATTGTAATCCACGATAATGTTAACAAAAAAGTTTGTCCTAGATCTGGTTGATTTACTAAAATCATCATAATTAACAGTAAAATTAAAAAAGAATAAAGGTACCTTTTATATATATTAGATTTTTCATTAAGAATTATAATTTTAGCAGCAAAAATTATAAATAATGGTTTTAATAATTCGACCGGTTGAAATCTTGGAAGGGGATCGAAAGCTAGCCACCTCTTAGAACCTTTTATTTCTACACCAATTAAAAGAGTTAGGAATAAAAGTGCTATTGAAACAAAAAATAAATAAGTTAAAAATTTGATTAATTTATCTTTATCCTGAATTGAAATAAAAAATATTAAAAGTAATGAAAAAGAAACAAAAATTAAATGCTTAATAAAAAAGAAATATGTTTCCTTGTTCATCTTTTCAGACATCACTGATGTAGTTGATGAAAAAGAAAAGAATAATCCTAACAGTAAAAGAAAAATAAATAAAAATAAAATTTGTCTATCTACATTTCTCCACCATTTTGCTATTAGACCAGTATTTTCTCTGCCAAAACTAAACATTTAATTTCCTTTTAGTTTTTCTTTTATTACTTTTTTGAAGTAATTTCCTCTATCTTCAAAATTTTTGAATTGATCAAATGATGCAGCGCTCGGACTTAATAATATAGTTTTTCTCGAATGCTTATTTAATTTTATATCTTTAAAAATATTATTTATCGCAGTTTTCATATTTTTAGAAACTGAAACTGCTACGTCTTTTCCAATTTGTTTCTTAAAAAATGAAATACTTTTTCCAATAATATATGCTTTTACAATTCTTTGTTTAATACCTTTTAAATAAATTTGATCTTTATGCTTAGGCAAGCCACCTACTATCCAATAAATTTGCTGATAATTTGACAAAGATTGTTGGCAGGCTTCAAAGCTTGTTGCTTTTGAATCGTTGATGCATAATAAATTATTTTTTGAAAATAAAATTTCCTGACGGTGTGGAAGCCCTTTAAATCTGTTTAAAGCCTTAATAATTAAACTTTCCTTAACTTTAAGTTTTTTAGCTATTTTAATTGCAAAAGTCATATTTTCAATATTTCCTTTACTGTTAAAATATTTATTATTTATATTATTAATTAAAAAATTTCTATTCAGACTATTGATTGGGATTAATTTTGATTTTAGCTTATTTTTTTTAAATATTCTTTTTATTATTTTTGAATATTTATTTGATGAATTTATATAGGAATAATCTGACTTATTTTGTGCAAAAAATATTTTTGACTTAATCTTTATATAATTTTTTAAATTTTTATGTCTTTCTAGATGATCGGGAGAAATATTTAATATGGCTGCATGGTTAGAACGGAATAATTTTGAGTACTGAAGCTGATATGAAGAAACCTCAATTATAAAAACACTTTTTTTTTTGTTTTTATTAAAAGATAAAATAGGTTTGCCGATATTTCCTAATGTGAAAACATTATATTTTGCAATCTTTAAAATTTTTTCAATTATCTTACAGGTAGTAGATTTTCCATTGGTTCCTGTAACAGAAATAATTAAACCCTTTTTATTTAGATCAAAAAACAGATCTAAATCAGTAATTATTTTAATTAGATTTTTCTTTAGATAATTTTTTATCTTGCATTTGTTTACATTTATGCCTGGGCTTACAACAATGTTATCAACTATATTTTTGTTTTGCCAGAATTTTTTAAGAGGTAGTTTTAAATTTTTTATTTTATTTCTTACTTTGATATTATCATCCCAACAAAATATCTTTACACCTGATTTTTTTAAAAATCTCGCTGTTGATAATCCAGTTAAGCCCATGCCGTATATGGCAATCTTTTTGTTTTGATATTTTTGTAAAGAGACCATTTACTATCTTAATTTCAGCGTGGCTAAACCTATTAATGCTAAAATTATAGATATAATCCAAAATCTAATAACAACAGTAGATTCGGCCCATCCTTTTTTTTCAAAGTGGTGATGTAGAGGAGCCATCATAAAAACTCTTTTTCCAGTAAGCTTAAAAGAAATAACCTGAATAATAACTGAAACTGTTTCGAGTACAAATAGTCCTCCAATAATTGCCAGCACAATTTCATGTTTAGAAATTATACTTACAGCTCCCAAAGACCCTCCTAAAGAAAGAGATCCTGTGTCTCCCATAAAAATTTTTGCAGGTGGAGCGTTGTACCACAAAAAACCCAAACATGATCCAACGACAGATCCACAAAAAATAGAAGCTTCTCCAACATTTGCTATGTAGGGTATTTTTAAATATTCTGAAAAAACAGTATTACCAGTAACATAACAAATTAGTGTAAAGGATAAAGCAACGAGCATTACTGGTACGGTTGCTAAACCGTCTAAACCATCAGTTAAATTCACAGCATTAGAAGAACCAACAATAATAAAAATACCAAAAGGAATAAAAAATAACCCTAAATGAATTACTAAATTTTTAAAAAAAGGAAAGTATAGATTTTTTAAATGATCATTATCCCCAAATTTCATTAATAAAAGGACTGCGATCAATGAAAGTAAAATTTGGAATAAAATTTTCATTCCAGATGATATTCCCCTTGAGTTTTTGTGTTTTATTTTCAAGTAATCATCAATGGCTCCGAGTAAACCAAAACTGGTTGCAACAGTTATCAAGACCCAAATATAAATATTATTTAAATCAGCCCATAACAAAGTACCAAAAAGTATCCCAATAAGAATGAGTAAGCCTCCCATTGTAGGCGTACCAACTTTTTTAACTATATGACCTATGGGACCATCATCTCTTATAGGGCCTGTAATTTTATGAGATTCAATAAATCTTATAAAAGGTCCTCCAACCACAAAAACTATTATCATTGAAGATATTACTGAAAGTCCTGTTCTAAAGGTTAAATATCGAAAAACATTAAATATAGAAAATTGATCTACTAAAGAAGTTAAAAAATTATATAGCACTAATTTGACCTTTTTTAATATTTTTTGAAAACTGATTTAAACCCGTTGCATTGGATCCTTTTACCATAAGTAGGTCGTTATTGGTTAATATTTTACTAAAGTGATCATTTGCTTCCTTTATATTTGCAAATACTTTACCTTTTTTGTTTGGTTTTAAACGTTTGAAAGTTTCTTTTATATGCCTTCCGTAAACAAATACTTTATCAATTTTGCTTTTATTAATTACTTTTGACAAAACCTTGTGAGTTTTTTTAGACTTGCTTCCAAGTTCTAACATATCGCCCAAAAAGACTATTCTTCTATTATTTTTTATAAATTTATAATAATTCATATTATTAATTGCTGATGTCATAGATAAAAGATTTGCATTATAACTTTCGTCAATAAATTTAAATTTCTTATTAAATTTTTTTACAGTTATAATATCACCTCTACCTTCGGGAATTTTAAAATCAAAAAAATTATTTTTCATTCTTTTAAAATTTAAATTCAAAACAGACATTATAGAGACGCAGGCTAGTATATTTTGTATAAAATTATTAGTTGAGTGTTTTATATTAAAATAAAAAATTTTATTATTTATATATATTTTTAATCTATTGTGATTCCTCATTTTTTTAATACTTGATAAATAAATATCAGATTTCTTTTTTAAACTGAAAGTGGTTACTTTGATTTTGTTTTTTTCTGCAATATTTGATAAAAAAGTGAAGAACTTATCATCTTTATTTAAAATTAAATTACCTCCTTTAGTAATATTATCAATAATTTCACCTTTAGCTCTTGCTATATCTTTTAATGTCTTAAAATTTTTGAAATGAGCACCTGAAATATTTGTAATAACTGCGATTTCAGGCTTAACAATTCTTGATAAATTTTTTATTTCACCCTTTTTATCCATACCAATTTCAAATACTCCATAATCAATATTATTGCTCAAATTAGAAATGCTAAGTGGTACTCCAAATCTATTGTTATAAGAATGTGGAGAGTGGTAAACCTTTCCATAGTTTTTTAGAGCAAAACTTACAAGATTTTTTAGAGTAGTTTTACCTGTACTACCCGTTATTCCTATTATTTTGGCAGTAGAAAAATCTCTAGTAATTTTTGCTAAATTATTTAATGAAGAAAAAGTATTTTTAACTGTAATAACTTTATTTTTAGGAAGTTTTTTTATTTTTCTACTTGCGACTATTCTTACTGCACCTTTTTTTGCTGCCTCTTTTGCAAAATTATGTCCGTCCATATTTTTTCCTCGGATAGCAAAAAATAAATTATTTTTTTTTAAAGTTTTCGTATTAATTGAAACTCCATTATAATTAACTTTATTTATATTATTATTAAAAAAAGCCTTTTTAAGCAGAAAATCTTTATAATCATATTTTTTTTTATGATATTTTCTCTTGTTAATAATCTTCTTTATTAATTTTTTATCTGAAAAATTTATAATTTTTTTTCCATAATTTTGGGTTTCCTCATGACCTTTTCCTGCTATCAAAAGTGTTTCGTTAAATTTAATTTCTTTAATTGCTGTTTTTATTGCCTTTTTTCTACTTCCTATGCTCACTGCAGATTTCTTGCAACCCTTCATGACCTCATCCCTTATTTTTTTAGGATTTTCATTTCTTGGATTATCATCTGTAATAAAAATTTTTCGACAATATTTGCTAGCAATTCTACCCATAACTAATCTTTTTTTTTTATCTCTCTCACCGCCACATCCAAACACTATTATAATTTCATTTTTAAATTGCTTTTTTAAAGAAATTAAGCTTTGTTCTAAAGCTTCCGGGGTGTGTGCAAAATCTACTACGATATTGGAATTATTATTTAAACTCCCCACACATTCTAATCTACCAGGAACTGGTTTAATTTTATGTAATTGACTAAAAATTTTATTTATATTTAATCTAAATAGAGATGCTGCCAAAACAGCCATAAATAAATTTTTTAACTGAAAATAACCTATCAAAGGTATTTCTATAGTATAATTTTTTGAATTAATAGAAAAATTAACTATCTGATTATTTTTTTTATATTTAACACCTAGAATTTTAATATTTCCTGTCTTTGAACCTATCGTAATCATTTTTATTTTTCTTTTTTTTGCAATTTTTTTTATAAATCTAAATTCTTTATTATTTTCATCGGTAATAATTTTGGATTTTTTGCTTAGTAAATTTTTAAATAAATACATTTTTGAATTAAAATAGGATTTCATATTTTTATGATAATCTAGATGATCATGACTGAGGTTGGTAAAAATTCCTGTTTTTATCTTTAAATTATCTAGTCTTTTTTGTTCTAGGCCATGACTTGATGCTTCTAAAATTACATTTTTAATTTTTTTTTTTGATAAAATTGAAAGATTTTTATTTAATTGCAAAGGGTCCATTGATGTTAAATTCGTCTTTTTTTTGTATTTTTTTGAAAGTATTCCTAAAGTTCCAATTGAAGCTCCAGAAATTTTATTAAAATTAAGTATTTGATAAAAAAAATGTGCTACAGATGATTTTCCGTTTGTGCCAGTAACTGCAATTATATTATTAGGTTTTTTTATGTAAAAATTTGAACATGCTTCTGCAAGACTTTTTCTAACATCTCTAACTAAAATTATAGGTATTCCGTAGTTTTTATATTGTATTTTTCTTGTACTTATAATTGCTGAAGCTCCTTTCTTTATAGCCTCATTAACAAATTTATTTCCTGATGTTTGGTTTCCTTCAATTGCAAAAAACAAATATTTTTTTTTAACACTTAAACTGTTAAAAGAAATACCTCTAACATCTATTGTTTGATATTTTTTATTTACTGATTTTAATAATTGACCTAAAAGCATTTAAAAACTTTTGGAAGCTTCTAAGTTATTTATGGCTAAAATTGGACCAATTTTTTCTATAATTTTGCCTGCAACAACAACTGTATTCCAGCCTGAGGTATTTCTCATTTCACCTTTATATTTGTATCCTTTTGGAAATTTTAATGATGGTGGAAACTCATAAATATAGTTTGGTGCAGATTTTGGTTCATCCAACATTACAAGTAGTACATATTTTGGCTTTGTGGAAGGAAAGAGAGATACGAATGTGTTTAATTTCTCTTTTGAATTATACTTTACTGCTGTCCCAGTCTTGCCAGCAACTTCGTAACCTTCGACATTTGCAAAATTTGCCGTTCCCTCATTAAGGTTCACAACTTTTCTTAGCATTGAATTTATTTCGTTACTAGTTTTGTTAGAAATCAACTGTTCCTTTTTTTTAGAAGAATTTATTTTATTTAAAACAATCGATGGGTCAATTTTATATCCTCCATTACCTAAAATAGCATAAGCTTTGGCTAGTTGAAGAGGAGTAGTCGTAATACCGTGCCCATATGATGTTGTTGCAAGTTTACATTTTCCCCACCTGAACGAGAGAGGGGTTCCAATTTCTTCTAGATCAAATTTAATTGTGTCAAGTATACCTAAGATTTTTAAAAAATTTCTATATTTTTCTATACCAATTTTTTGAGCTATTCTAACTGCACCAATATTAGAGGAGCGAATTAATATTTGTTCAGTATTTAAATTTTTTGGTAATTTATCATGTTCACTTATTGTATACTTATCGCATTTCAGACTATTTTCTAAATTTTTAAATACTGTGTTTGTTTCTATAACTTTATTTTCCAAACCTGCGGCTATTGTAAAAGTCTTAAACACTGATCCTAGCTCATAAACACCAAGGGTAATTTTATTTGAATAAATATTATCATCGATTAAAACGCGTCTATTAAGATCATAATCTGGCAATGATACCAGAGAAAGTATGTTGCCATTTTCAACATTCATCAAAATTGCACCGCTCCCTACATTATAGAAAATATTTTCTGCCTTTACTAATTCATTTCTAATTAAATGTTGCAAATTTGAATCTAAAGTCAAACGCAGAGATGAGTTGATCTTTTCTTTATCATTTAATTTTTCATTAAAAAATTTTTCTATTCCTGAGATGCCATTATTTGTATCATCCGTCTGCCCCAATATATGGCTAAAGAGATTTTGTTGAGGGTAAATTCTAGAAGGTTTTGGATCAAAAACAAAAGCTTTATTACCCATCAACCAAAATTGATCTTTTTCTTTTGGCGTTAATCTTTTTCCAATTGAAAAAAAATCTTCTTTATCTAATTTATTTTGAATATCAGCTAAGTTAAGTTCTGGAAATAATACACCTAGTTTAATAAGTAAGTTTTTTTTTTCCTTTTTGTTTAATAGTTTTGGCCTTACTCCTACATCATAAAGAGTTACATTTGTTGCTAAAACTGATCCATTTCTATCAACAATATCTCTTCTTTCTTTTTGAAATTCTCCTTTTGCATATTTTTTATAAAAACTTTTTTCAGGTGACAAAGATAAATAGATAATTTTTATACCAAAAATGAGTATTAAACTAAAAAAAATAAAAGATAAAAAAGCTACTCTATTTAAAGAAATCTTTATTTTATTATTTTTTTTACTATCTGAAAATTCGTAATCGTTATAATCTTCAAAATAAAAAGTTTTTTTTTTATTTTTCATTAAAAACTATCTTCCTGGTATGATGGGCATACCAAGAATAGCTTTGACAACTTGAACTGAGCTCCATTTTGCAATTTTTTCAATAGTAAATGTTTCTTTAGGTGCTTGGTACATAGTTTTTATTTCAGTTTTTTTCTCTTTTATTTCTTTCGTAACTTGTTTTCTTATTTCGTTTGGTATCGTATCTGGATTTGAATATAATACTTTTAGTTTAGCTATATCTTCTTTTCTCTTTATAATATTTTTTTTAATCTGAGATTTAACATTATTTGAAGTATTTTTTATTTTTTTTGTTTCAATATTTTTTTTAGAATTATTTAACATTTCGATTTGTGATCTTTTATAAGGTAGAAACTCATCACTCAAATATTTTTTGGCTAATCGAGATACATTTTCTGGTGATTTAATTACCTCATTATCTAAAATCGCTTGTGATAAATTGAATTTAATTACATTATTGGAAGCTTTTAAATTATTTATTTCTTTTTGAAAGTTTCTGGTTTCATTTTTAATAATAGATACACATAATAAACCACATATAAATAAACAAAAAACAAAAGAATATTTTGTTATTGAGCTATAAGCATTTTTCTTTGGGATGGTGCTTATCCATCTATCGTAATCCAATTGATTTATTGACTTGTTTTGTATTGTAGAATTTTTAGGTAGAGAATTGACCCATTTATTTTCATTTATCATATGCTACTACCTTCCAACTTTAAATAATTAATAAATTTATTTTTAAATTCATGAGGATTAAAAAATGAATTATTATTTCTAATCGCATATCTAAGCTTTGCAGATCTTGATCGAATATTTTCTCTAAGTTCTTTTGTGTCAGCTACACTTGGTTTTTTTGAAATTTTCTTAAATAAACTAGATTTAATTTCTTTTGTCGGTACATATCTTGATGGGTTTTTTGCAAATTCAGAATAAATATTAAAAAAATTTTTTACAATTTTATCTTCCAGCGAATGAAAACTAACAACGATTAGTAAACCTCCGTCAGAAAGTAGTTTTGCGGCCTCTATTAATCCTAATACTAGCTCCGTCAACTCTTGGTTTACAAATATTCTTATGGCTTGAAATGTTTTTGTTGAGGGATTTTTCTTGAAATTTTTATAATTTTTTTTTGCTTCTTGAATTATATCAGATAATTCTTTCGAAGATCTAATTGGTTTAATAGATCTGAATTTATCAATTTTATTTGCTATTATTTTTCCATCTTTATCCTCACCTAAAACTTTTATTATTTCAGCTAAGCTTTTTCTGTCCAAAGTGTTGATAACATCATAGGCTGAATATTCATTAATACCCATTTCCATGTTTAAAAAGTTTTTAGATTCAAATGAAAAGCCTCTTTTTTGATCTGCTATCTGAAATGAAGATAGACCAAGATCAAATATAATAGCTTTAGGATTTAAATTCTTTTGAGCTATTTGACCTAAATTGCTAAATTTTTCTTGGAAAAAATTAAATCTTTTTGGAAATTTCTTTGAAAGTAAATCTGCTTTTTCTTTGGTTAAGTTATCTCTATCTATTGCTAAAACGTTTGTTTCTGGAAAGTTAAGAATAGCCTGAGAATATCCTCCTCCGCCAAACGTGCAGTCAATAAAGGTGCCACCATGTTGAGGGGAAATAATGCTTAATACTTGATCGAGCATCACTGGATAATGTTTTATATGTTCCAATGACATGGTGGCATTCATAAATTTCTTTCCTATCTTCCATTTAGTTTTTTTGTCTTCGTAAAAAAGCTGGTATTTCAAAATCTTCCTCCAAATTAGATTCTTCAAACATTTCTTGCTCTTTTGTTGGAGTATCTTCTTCATATTTTGGATTATCAAAAATTGTTGGATCAGCCGTATTTTGATCTTGATTGAAAGAACTATCTTCCTTTTCTTCAGAAAAAAGTTCTGGAGTAGCTAATTCAATGCTATCCACCTCAAATGTTTCCATTTTATCATCTTCTTTTAAATCTTCTGTATTTGGACTATCTTTTATATTTTGAAGATAAGTGGCATTTTCTATAGAAATATTTTCTAGAGAAGGATCGCTTTCATTTTCCTTTGTGTCGTCGCGAACTATTTCACCTTTAGCATTTGCACTTTCTTCAACTACATTATCTAAATTTAAAGCTGTGGCCCCATCGGTCGCATTTAAAGTAGCTTGATTGGTTGTCATGCTACCCACCAAGTTATTGCTGTAGCCGCTATTTCTGTTGTACAATCTATGTACCATACTAACAACAGGTTTAGTTTCTGGTTCTTGTCCATCTAATGCAGTGGCAACAATCGAAACTCTAATTTTTCCATTTAATCTTTCGTCTTCGATTGAACCAAAAATTAACTCAGCTTCTGGATCTACTTCTGCACGAATTTTATTTACAGCCTCATCTACTTCAAACAAAGTAAGATCTGAACCTCCTGTAATATTAACTAAAAGGCCTTTTGCTCCTTTTAATGAATATTCATCAATTAGTGGATTCAGTAAAGCTGCATTAGTTGCTTCCTCTGCTCTTTTTTCTCCTTCTGCTTCTCCGGTTCCCATCATCGCTTTTCCCATTCCTTTCATGACGGTTTCAACATCAGCAAAATCTAAATTAACTAAGCCTGGTCTTACCATTAAATCTGTAACACTTTGAACTCCAAATTTTAAAACATCATTTGATAGTCCGAATGAATGTTTTAAAGTTGTTTTTTCATTAACAATTTTAAAAAGGTTTTGATTTGGAACAACGATATTAGTATCTAAATGTTTTTTTAATTCTTCTAATCCTTTAAGTGCTATTCTCATTTTTTTTGGTCCTTCTAAAGAAAAAGGAAGAGTTACAACTCCTACAGTAAGAATATTTAATTCTTTTGCAGCTCTTGCAATAACGTGTGATGCTCCTGTTCCTGTTCCTCCACCCATTCCTGCAGTGACAAAAACCATATTGCTACCTTTAATATAATCAACTATATCGTTCAGCGACTCCTCAGCTGCAGCTTGGCCAATTTCATGTTTGGCGCCCGCACCCAACCCTTTTGTTAAATTAGCCCCAAGCTGAATTTTTCCAGTAGCTTTATTATTTATTAAATCTTGTGCATCAGTATTTACTGCAACGAACTCAACGCCTTCCATTCCTGCGTCTATCATGCCATTAATGGCATTTCCTCCAGCTCCACCTACTCCTAAAACTAAAATTCTTGGTTTTAATTCTTTTAATTCTGGACCTTTTATACTTATTGTCATTTGCCCTCCTTTTTAAATTGATTTTCCCATTTAAGACTTGCTCTATTCAAATTAGCTTTTTTTCTAGCTTGTGCTTTGAATTTTTCAAAAAGTTTAGGTTCCCAAATTTGAAAAGTTGTACCTTGTCCAACAAAAAGCATGGTTTCTTTAATTTTTGCATGATTTAATAATTTGTCTGGAATGGAAATTCTTCCTTCACTATCAAATTGAAGATTAACACTTTCAGCTAATACGGAAGTTGCAAAAATATCTCTTTTTTCCTCAAACGGATTTAGTGAATCTATAGAATTAGAAATTTTTTCTATTCTGTTTTGTGAGCAAGCTTCAATGGCAGGATTATTAAAAGATGGATAACAAATTACTCCATTGTAACCCATGCTGTGCAAATAAGATCTAAAACTGGCTGGCACTGAAACCCTCCATTTCTTGTCTATTTTGTTTTCGTAGGTTGATAGAAACATGTTTTTTTAAGTCAAAGTTGCCCCAAAAGAAATCAACTATTAATTTTTGATTTAGCTTTTTAAGCACCGTATCCCCCTCCCTTGGGAATACATGGGATAATATGGGTTTTCAACCTATACGTCAATACCCTAATTATTGACCTTTTTAGTTAAAAAAATGACCATTTTAACAAAGAACCTGTAGGTTGATTTTTTAGTACAGACTTGAATCTTTAAGGAATCAAAACGTGAACAATTGATTATTTTCTATTTTCTAGTGTGTAGATAATTATAACGATAAGCCAGACAATCTGTAAGCCGGGTTCTGTCATTTAAATCAGTCATTTGTCTGGGATTAAATTCACATTTAACCTCTAGCAACCAACCCAGATAGCTAACTAAGAACTGTTTTCGGCATAAAGCCTTGCTATCTCTATTTGGTCTTGCTCCCGGTGGGGTTTTCCATGCGTTTTTTGTTACCAAAAAACCGGTGCGCTCTTACCGCACCTTTTCACCCTTGCCTTGATAAGGCGGTCTATTCTCTGTGGCACTATCCCTGAGGTTTCCCTCGCCAGAAGTTATCTGGCACCGTGTTCTTATAGAGCCCGGACTTTCCTCTCTTGTTTATTCAACAAAAGCGACTAATCAATTGTCTGGCAAAACACTAATTAATGAAAAAAAGCAAATAAATCAAGAGTTTTTTATAGTTTTTTGTAGATTTTGAGCAATAACAAGACACTCTTTATCTAAAACTCCATTGATTAATCCTTTTCTATAGTGTCTTTGAAATGCCTTCAAAGTTTTAACAAAAAACATCTTATTTTTTGGATAAAAACAATATCCAATATTTTTTAAATTTTTTACAAATTTTTTTTTATCCATCGTATTAACTATCTTAATTTTTCTTAATCTTTTTAATGAATTAATTTTTTGATTATGCCAAATTCCAATATTTTTTTTAGCTAATTTTACCCAAGGAAATTTTTCACCCGGATCAATTTTTCTTTGTGGAGCAACATCAGAATGACCAACAATATTTTTTCTTTTTATTTTATATTTTTTAATCAATTTTTTACAAATGTTTATTAAGCTCAATAATTGTTTTTTTTTAAAACTTGTATAACCAAATTGATGTCCTTTATTAACCAGTTCAATACCAATTGAATTTTTGTTTATGTTCTTGTGTTTTCCCCAGCAAGATTTTCCCGCGTGCCAAGCAATCTTATTGTCAGGAACCATTCTATAAATTTTTCCACTTTGATTTATTAGATAGTGGCTGCTAACTTTTGATTTTTGGTTGCTTAATCTAAGCAGAGATTCACGTTCAGATTGCATTCCTGTATAATGTATTACAATTATTTTTATTGAATTAGCTGACCTTTTGTTTTTATCAAAATTTGGAGAGTAATAATTGTTTATTTTCATCTTGATAACATTTCATCAAAAACTTATAAATACAACCAAATGTTGTCATAATTTATCTGTTTACTGTTAACAGATAATATATATAGCATGAGAATTGAGAACAAATGATTAAAAAGATTTTATATATTCTGTCTATTTGGCTATTGCTTATGTTTCCGGCTAACGCTGGATCTACTGGAAGCGAAGATTTAAGTAAATCTGGATCTTCTACTAAAGAATGTTTTGAAGGAGTAAGTAGAGCTATGTTTAAATTAAATCATGGACTGGACAAAGTTATATTTGAGCCTATAGCAAAAGGTTATAGAGCTCTACCTGCTCCAATAAGAAAAGGAACTGGAAATGCAGTTGATAACTTGCGTTCACTTTTAACCATTTCAAATAATATTTTACAAGGAGATTTGGGTAGAGCAGGAAATACTGCTGCGCGTTTTGGTATTAATACGACTGCAGGTATTTTAGGAGTTTTTGATCCAGCAACAAAAATGGGATTTGAGGATCAAGGAAAAGAAGATTTTGGACAAACATTAGGTGCTTGGGGAACTGAAAGTGGTTGTTACTTTGTTTTACCGATTTTAGGTCCTACGACAGCAAGAGATGCTATTGGCTTAATTGGCAATACATTTTTAGATCCGGTTTATCAAATTACTCATAACACTGAAATAAAAGGCGGTATAGGTAACAGTAATTACTCTGAACATAACTATTATTATTATAGAGGAACTGGCGCTGTAGATTTTAGAGCAAAAAATATAGAATCTTGGGACAGTCTTGAGAACAACTCTATCGATCTTTATGCTTCATTGAAAAGTTTATATTTACAGAATAGAAAACAAAAAATAGCAAACTCAACATCAACAACTGAGACCCAAGACGACAGTGATTGGGAAGAAATAGATACTAATTAATTCAAAAAAATAAATTTTATGAAAAAAAAATTTTTCATTATTATTTTTTTTATTTTTAGTTTAATTCAAGAGAGCTTTGCTTATAGCAGTGATCCGAAACAATTTATTCAAGAGATAGTAAACGAAGCAAAAGAAGTTCTTATAAATTCAAATACAAAAGAATTTAAAACAAAAAGACTTTCCGAAATGGCTTTAAAAACTGTAGATATCAAAGGTATAGCTTTTTACACTTTGGGCAGCTACAGAAAAGATCTTAATGATGAACAATTAAAAGAATATTTAAATTTGTTTGAAAAATATTTTTTAAAGAGCTTTACATCAAGATTAACTGATTACTCTGACCCAAAAATTGATGTTCTTTCAGCAGAAGTTTTAAATCCAAAGTACACCATGGTTAAAAGTCTCTTGCTTGCTACTGATAAAAAGCCTGAAGTTAAAATAGATTGGAGAGTCTATACAAAAAATCCTGATAAACCTTTGATTAGAGATCTAATTATAGAGGGATTGAGTTTAGCAAGAACTCAGAAGGAAGAATTTGCTTCTGTAATTCAAACGAATAATGGTGAAGTAATTAAACTATTTGATACATTAAAGGAATTTATAAACAAATAATTTATTAAGATTCTTTTGTGGAAGAAAAATCTAGAATTTTAGAAAAAGCAGATAGCGACAAAACAAGACCTGTTTCATTTAAGGATTCTTTCGGAGGAAGTGAAAGTCAGCTAAGGTTACTACTAAAATATCTGCCTGATGAAAGTTTTAAAGATATAAATCTTATCCTAAATAATGCAAATTATGATCTAATAGAAAAAGATAAAATCAATGTTCTTTGGATGCACCATTTCATTAACCAAAAAGAAGCCAAGAACCTAGCTTCAAAAGATTTTATAGAAAAATTAGATTGGATTATTTATAACTCTAACTGGAATCGGGAACAGCATATAAATTATTTTCGTGTTCCTAAAAATAAATCTATAGTCATTAGAAATGCTATAGAAAAAATAAACTTTATAGAAAAGCCTTCCGATAAAATAAACTTAATTTATCACACCACTCCTTGGAGAGGATTAAAAATTTTATTAAAAGTTTTCAAAAGCTTAAACTTGGAAAATGTTGAACTGAATGTTTGTTCTTCAACAATAATTTATGGAAAAAAATTTGATTCCATGCTTGGAAATACTTTTGAGGATCTTTTTAATGAATGCAAAAATACAAAAAATGTTAATTACTTTGGTTTTTTAAAAAATGAAAAAATAATAGAACAACTAAAAAAAATGCACATCTTTGCTCATCCAAGTATTTGGCCAGAAACAAGTTGTATAGCAGCAATTGAGTCTATGGCTGCTGGTTGTGAAGTTGTAACTACTAACCTTGGTGCTCTTAATGAAACATGCTCGCCATTTGGAAAAATAATCAACTTTGAAAAAAAACCTGAAAATCTTGAAATAAAATATAGCGAAGCACTTTTGGATAGTATTAAAAATTTTTGGTCTGATAAAACACAAAAAAAATTAAAACAACAAAGAGAAACTATTAATTCAATATATTCTTGGGAGAAAAGGTCTATTGAGTGGAAAAATTTTTTTGATAAAGCAAGAAAATCAAAAACTTAAATCTTTTGTTTTATTTTGCATATATTTAAAACTCTCAACTGCAATTTTATCTCTTTTATTCACTGCTTCAATTAAATTTTTAGCATAAGTTTCCACTAGGCCTGAAGCTATTATATGTTTTTTATAAATCAAAGATGATTTTCCATCTACATTTTTTTTAAGGTGTTCTCGCAAAGAAAGTACTTTATTTTTTTTAAAAAAATATAAAAAATAAGAAATCCATAAATCATCATACAAAAATAGTTCTTCGTAATCTTTTACTACTTTGTTATAAAAATCTTTAATTCCTTTTAAATGATTTGTGTTTATTGCAAACCCGTCTGCTCCCTGGCCTATGCCAAAATTTCCTAGGGGATGTACATAAAAACTATAGGCATTATCTGGTTCCTTTAAATAAAAATAAAAAAATTTTTCTATCATATAATTTTCATAACTATGATCATCATCGGCTAATATCACTAGAGAATCCTTTTCAAATTTTTCCAGCGAACCTAATAATTTCGTTCCTGGGCCACAATCTTCACATCTTACAATTTCAACAATATTATTATCAAATTTTGGAATTTTATCACTATTGATAGTCTCGGCAAAACGTTTGTATTTAAAGGGTATATTAATAAAAATTTTATCTGGTTTTTTAGTTTGTATTAATAAAGATTGAACCGTTTTATTTAAGTTTCCTATTCTTTGTGGAATTGTGCTTAAGGATACATAAATCATTTTATTAATTCTTTGATCCAAAATAAAAAATAGGATTTTGATCCATTAATTTTAATAAATCTTCTGGAAAAAAATTTTTTTCTACTTTTTTTGATTGTACTTTTCTATGAAATAGATCGGCTCCCGTTCGTAGACAGTTATCGATATGTTCACGACTTTTAAATTTGTCATTGTTATGTTCCGAATGAGCATACGATTCGATTTTTTCTTTAACCCTTTCGTAGCCACCAAAAGAAGAAAAACTCCAGCCGGCATCAGTAAAGTGTGATATTCTATTTCTTAATCTTCTGAAAATTTGAGGAGATTTTTCGTTACACATTTTCATTGTAGTTACAATGCTTCCTCGCCAACTTTCTAATCTTAAATAATTACAATCTAAATGAAATAGATGTTGTTCTAAAGCAATAGGTGAAATTTTTTTAAAATCTGAAGACAAAATAAAGTTTAATTTTTTTTTTGAAGGTATTTCATCTAAATCGCTTATAATTAAAATGTCATCATCAGAGAATTTATTGCATACTTTTTTAATATAGTTTCTTTGAAAATTTTCAATTCGCCAAAAATCATCTCCTTTTATATTATCAATAATCCATGATTCCTCATTTTTTATTTCATCAATTTTTATATTCAGCTGGTGATATTGTATTTTGTTTGAAAAATCCTTTAAATTATTTTTTAAAACTTCGGGAAAATTCCATTTTTTCTCTTTGCCTGTAAAAGTTATGTTTGATTCAATCACAACAAAATAATCAACTATAGAATTAAGATATTTTATTCTTAGTTCGGCTAACTCTTTTTCATTAAAATAAGTAAAAGCATCTATAAGCATATTGCTATTATATATAAGCTATTTATTAAATAGTAGCATTAGGACCAAAATAAAAGGTTGGATTTTCCTTCATTAACTTCAATAGATCTTTGGGGAAAAAATTTTCGTCTATTTTTTTTTTATTTGTTTGTCTGTTAAATAAATCTGAGCCTGTTTCCATACATTTTTTTAAGTGTTCTTCTCTCTTGTACTCTTCTTTATTATATTCTTCGTGACAAAAAGCTTCTAGTTTTGCTTTTACTCTTTCGGTTCCTCCAAATGATGAAAAGCTCCAACCTGCATCAGTAAAACGAGATATTCTATTTTTATAATCACGAAAAATTTGTGGTTCATATTTTTCTATAAGTTGGCTTGTTATAACAACACTTCCTACCCATTTTTCTAAATCTAAAAATTTGCAATTCAAGTGAAATAGTGATTGTGCAAAAGCAATTGGTGCAATTGTTTTAAAATCACTAGACTTTATAAAACCTATTTTATCTTTTGAGGGTATTTCATCTAAATCGCTAATAATAATAATATCATCACCAGAAGAAATTTTTCTGTATGAATCTTTTAAATAATTTCTTTGCATAGTTTCCAATCTCCATGATCGTCCAAGAGTTTTGCCAATATAATTAGGACTTTTTTCTGCCTCAGCTTTTTTAAGATCTGCATTCATTTGACAGTACTGAATTTTATGTGAAAATTGTTTAAGATTATTTTTAAGTAATTCAGGAAAATTCCACTTTTTTTCTTTACCAGTGTGAGTATGATCTGCTTCAACTATTAAAAAGTAATCAACTATATCGTTAAGATATCTTATTCTAAGCTCGACTAATTCCTTTTCATTAAAAAAGGTAAAAGCATCAACTATCATGGTATTGTATTGCTATAATGTATCTTGTTTTATTTAATATATAAACTTATAAAATTGATTCATGGAACCAATTAAATTCTTTATATTTGGAGCTGATGGATTTACTTGCCAAGTACCGAGAATTAAAGAAGCAATGCTAAATTTAGGTCACGTAATATCTGAAGAATCTCCTGATTTAATATATGCAAATGATCCCACTGGTTATAAAAAAGCATATTTATTAAAAAAAAAATTTCCTAATTCCTTTTTAATACTTAACTTTCTAGATGTCCCTTGGCATTTTCCAAATGTTGAGGAACAAACAAAATTATTAGTTGATTATTTTTTATTAAAGGCTGATGCAGTCTCAGTTATAAGTTATAAGGTAAAAAAAGATCTTTCTAAATTTCTAAATAAAAAAATAGAAGTAATTTACAATCCTATAAAAGATATTTTTTACAATAACAAAATTAATAAAAATAATAATTTTCTGTATGTTGGTAGAGCTAATGATCCTATAAAAAGAATTAATTTAGTAAAAGAAAGTCTTTCTAAAATTAAAAATGAAATTAGTCGAGTAAAAATTTGTGGCTCTGAAAATCCTGGTTTTGGAAATTATCTTGGAGTTGTGACTGATGCTGAGCTAAATAACCTATATAATTCATCAAAATTTGTGTTGTTGCCTTCTAAAGCTGAAGGAATAGGCTTATCAATGATAGAAGCTATGGTATGTGGAACTATTCCAATTACCTGTTCTGACAATCTGACTGCAAAAGAATTTTCTCCTTTAGAATTTATTTGCGAACCTAAACCTGAGTCTATAGTAAATAAAATTAGTGAAATTGATAAAGATTATGAAAGTATGAGAAAAATCTCTTTTGAAATGGGAAAAAAATACAAAATCCAATTTGATAAAATTTGTATAGCAAAAAATATTTTAAAAATTTTTGATTCTCGAGTTAAAAATTAATTAAAATTATGAAAAAAAAATTAAAACTACCCAATGTGACAATTTTAGCAGCAACTTCTTCTGAGATAGAAGCTGCTCAGTTATCTATTAGAATTTCATTACATAATATCGAATTTAGTGAAGCTAAGCTTCTGTGCCCCTCCGAGCCAAAAAAAAAATATCCTGATATAGAGTATGTTGAAATACCACCATTAAATAACGTGGATAGTTATAATAAATTGATTTTCCAAAATTTACATAAATATTTTAAAACTTCTCATTGTCTAATTGTGCAAGCGGATGGATTTGTAGTAAATGCTCATCTATGGAAGGATGAGTTTCTTAATTTTGACTATATAGGTGGCCCTTGGCCAGATAAGATCCAGGTTAACCCTGATGTGCTTTTAGATTTAAAAAAAAATCCTGTTGGTAATGGAGGTTTTTCTTTACGAAGTCGCAAATTAGTAGAAGCTACCTCTAAAATAGATTTTGACTCTTTAAATTTTCCTCTAAAATCTGAAGATGTAGTAATTTGCCACTACCTTTATAAAAAAATGATAGACAGTGGAATCCAATTTGCTCCACCAAAAATTGCTGCTCAATTTTCAATGGAAAATATTGATCACCTTTATGGTCAAGATGTAAATACAGTATTTGGCTTTCATGGAAAACATATGAGAGACTACTTTGTAAAGAAGTATGTATTACGTGCATCAATCGGAGAATGGTAATTTTAATTGCTTTATTATGAAAAAAATTTGGTGGGCCCGCCAGGATTCGAACCTGGGACCAATACATTATGAGTGTACTGCTCTAACCAGCTGAGCTACAGGCCCTTATTTATTAATATGGTTTTACTTGAGTTTGTAAGTTGTTTCAAGCTACTAGCTAAATCTATTAACAATAATTAATTTTATATTTCGTATCCTTTTTGTGAAATACCTGTTAACTCATTTTTTAATGCGGTTATAGCATTTATTCTAAGCTCCGGATTTGCCACTTTTTTACTTAATTCAAAATTTCCTAAAATTTTATAAATTTTAGAAATTAAAATATAAATTTTCTCATTTTCTCCAAATTCCAAAGCAATCAATAAAGTATCTAAAGCAAGATAGTATAATTTATTAATATAAAAAATCTTACTTCGTAAATACAGATATTGTGTATTTTTTAAAAATTCTGGCCCCAGTTTTGATAATTCCATTTGAGCTTGGTCGAGCTTTTTATCATTTATCAATTTATCAATACTTTTTAGCTTACTACTATCCATTAAATGACTTTATTTTTTAATAAATCCTGAAGATCAATTTTATAATTATTCCACCAGTTGTTACACTCTTCTTGTTTTTTTATTATTTGATCGTTCTCCCAGCTGTTTATTATAGGCTTTGCATCTGCCCATTTGCCAATTTTTATAAACGGATTGTTCGGAAACAAACGATCATAATACTTATACGAATCCTCAACTATTGGAATACTACCACACTGCAGTGCTTCATATAGTCTATAAGTTTCTGGATGATAAAAACCATTTGGACAAGGTAGAAATTCAGTCGAAGAAAGTACTTCGCTCATTTCCTCTGTCGAGATAATTTTAGTATTAAACCTCTCAGTCTTATGGCAAAAAAAAGGTTTTATATTAGAAAGTTGAAAAAGCAAATCATGTCTACTTGATTTATGAGGTGTGCCAGTAAATGCCCATTTATATTTTCTATTTTTTTTATTCTTATTTATAATACCTGACTTGTAACCTATAGGTATGCATTTAACATTATTACTGTTGAAATATTTGCTTGAACAAAAAGTTCTTAAAACATAGCTAAATTTACTATAAATGGAAGATAAATCATGAGAACTCGCTTCATCTCCCAAATGAATTAATATTAACTTTGAGCAAATTAATTTTAACTTATTGTAGAGCTCATTTTTTCTTTCAGGACTAGAGTCTACAATTATTAAAGTATCATCTTTTTCTAAATTTTTTTCGTCATTTATAATGTTATATTTTATCTTTTTTAAGATTTCATAAATCCATTTGTCAGAATTTTTTTGATGATAAATTCCCCATTTGAAATCTAATTCTTCTTTGCTTTTGATTTGCTCGTTTTCAGTAATAGATTTTTTTTGATTTTGAGTATTCCAAAATAATTTAATCATTGTAGATTAAAATTTTATTTTTCTAAGAAGCTTTTTAAATGTTTTGATCTACTTGGATGCTTAAGTTTTCTAAGAGCTTTGGCTTCGATCTGTCTTATTCTTTCTCTTGTCACTGAAAATTGCAAACCTACTTCCTCTAATGTGTGATCTGTATTCATACCAATTCCGAAACGCATTCTAAGAACTCTTTCTTCTCTTGGCGTTAATGTTGCAAGAATTTTTGTAGTGGATTCTCCTAGATTTGATCTAATCGAAGCATCCAAAGGTTGAAGTGCATTTTGATCTTCAATAAAATCTCCGAGACTACTATCCTCCTCATCTCCTACTGGAGTTTCTAGAGATACGGGCTCTTTAGAAATTTTTAGAACTTTTCTTACTCTATCTAAAGGCATTGCTAACTTTTTAGCAAGCTCTTCCGGAGTAGGTTCTCTTCCTCTCTCACTTAAGATTTGTCTAGAAGTTCTAACTATTTTATTAATTGTTTCGATCATGTGCACTGGTATCCTAATTGTTCTAGCTTGGTCTGCTATTGATCTTGTAATAGCTTGTCTAATCCACCAAGTCGCATAAGTAGAAAACTTATATCCTCTCTGATATTCAAATTTGTCTACGGCTTTCATTAAACCAATATTTCCTTCCTGAATTAAATCTAAAAATTGCAAGCCTCTATTTGTATATTTTTTTGCTATTGATATAACCAGTCTTAAATTAGCTTCTACCATCTCCTTCTTGGCTATTCTTGATTCTTTTTCTCCTTTTTGAATTTTATGAACTAATCTTTTGAATTCATAAATTGGTAGTCTAATTTTTTTACTAAATTCAGATAATCTCTCTCTAATCTCATGAATTTCTTTTTTTTTCTTTTTGAAAAAACTTTTCCAGAGGTCATTTTCATTAAGAAATGATTCGAATTTTGGATTTATTTCATTTCCAATATAATATTTAAGAAATTCGTCTCTAGAAATTTTATTATCCATTGCAGATCGCAATAAAACACCTTCTAAAGATATTACTTTTTTATTTTCTTGATAATGCGATTGAACAAGTTCTTCCAGTACAGAAGGATTAAGTTGTAAAGTTTTTACTTTTTCAATTATAAAATCTTGTATTTTTTTGTAGCTTTTTTCTCTAGCGCGTGAAAACTCTTTACCGTCTAGTGCGTATTCCAATTTTTCATTTTGGAGTTTAATAAGTTTTAAATAATTTTTATGAAGTATATTAAATGTTAAAATTACTTTTGGTTTAATCTCCTCCTCCATTGCTGCTAATGAAAGATTAAATTCGTCTTCAGAATCATATTCTCTATTTTTTTCTTCCCCAGAATCTTTATCATCTTTTGTTTCTGAAGATTCTTTTTTTGTCTTGTCTGGCTTTTCTGAATTTGCTTCGTCTTTTTCTTTATTTTTTTTTAATATTGGGTCAGAATCTTCATTTTCTATATAAGTAGAATCTATATCAATAATTTCTCTGACTAATAACTCGTTCTTTTCTAATTTTTCTCTCCACTCAAAAACTTTTTTAGCAGTTATGGGGCTTTGAAAAAGCCCACTTGTCATTACATCTTTACCAGCCTCTATCCTTTTTGCTATTGCAATTTCTCCTTCTCGAGAAAGGAGTTCAACTCCACCCATCTCCCTTAAATACATTCTTATTGGATCATCGCTTTTTTCTGCCTCTTTATCTTTTTTTTCATTTAAAGATGCAGCTTCCTTCTTTTTGGTTACGCTATATTCAGATTTTTTTTCAACAAGACAAATTTTATTATCAAAGATATGTAAGAATGCTTTCTCAAGATTTTCGTGACTAAAATGTCTTTTTCCAAGTGACTTTCTTAATTCTTCATAGGTGATGAATCCTCTATGAATACCTTTGTCTAATAATCTTTTAAATGATTTTGTAATTAATCTATCCACTTTATTACCTATAACAACGAAATCCAGGACTCATATATAATTATTAAATAAATAAAATCTATAGCTTATTTATACTCCTTTTAACTGATTTCTAAGAGATAAAAGCTCAGAATAAAGGTTTTCATCAAGATTTACAGAAACTTTGTCTTCCAGCGACTCTATTTTTCTTTGAAGTTCAATTTTCTTAATTTCATCAATTATCTCATTAAATATTGTAATAATTTCTGACTCGTTTTTATGTTCTAAAATTATCTTAATAGGGGCATTCGCATTTATAAGATTTATAAGCTCAAGATATTTTTTATCTACATCCTCAGCATTCAACTTTTTTTTATCAAAAAATTCTTCAGACAATAAATAATCAACCAATTTTTTTTTAAATTCATTCATTTTATCATATGAAAAAGTTATTTCGGAAATTAATTCTATTTTTTTTCTGAAGATGTCCAGGTTGTTAATTATTAAAAATAGAATAGAAAATTCTTTTAATTCTTTTTCTTCAAATCTGTTTCTTTTAATATATATATCTTTAGTTTCTTGAAGTGGATTTAAATTCTTTTTAAATTTTATAAAGTTGCCTTTTTTAAAATTAGTATAAGGAGTAAGCTCATTTATCTTTCTTATAAAATTATCAAGAAAATATTTTCCTAGAGTTTTATCTTTAACTTCTCTACAAATAGATTTAATTTTTTTCTCAAATATTGCTAAAGTTTGAGGGTTATTTCTATCTACTTCAGAATAATACGAATCCCAAATAAAATTTAGTATGTCTACTTTGCTTTCAGAAAGTTTTATAAACGAGTCCTTTCCTTTTTGGTTAACATAAGCATCTGGATCTAAATTTTCGGGCAATTTAAGAAAATAAATATTAAGATCTGGTCTCATGATTGGAAATAATCTTTCTGCTGCTCTGACTGCAGCTTTTTGCCCGCTACTATCCCCATCTAAGCAAATAATTGGATTTTTAAAAAATTTCCAAATCAATTCTATTTGTCTCTCAGTCATTGCTGTTCCTAAATTAGCAACAACATTTTTAATTCCGAATTTATGTAAATTTACAACATCCATGTAACCTTCAACTATATAAACTTCTTCATTTTTATCTCTTAATTCTTTTGCTGCACTGATATTATATAAATTATTTCCTTTCTTATAAAATTC
>CACLHE010000002.1 GCA_902606665.1 uncultured Pelagibacteraceae bacterium | reverse complement strand
CTCCTATAGAAATTTGAAGCAAGAGCAATAACATGAAAACAATAGGTAAAAAAATGGGCAGCTTCTTTCTATTTTTTATAATCACTTTTTCTTTATAAGCTAAGTAATTCCAAAATAATAAAATAAATATGAAAAAGGCTATTATTAAGTGTAGAGATAATCGATAATGGCTAACATCAGTTCTTTCAGTTAAACCACTCTGAACCATATACCAACCAATAAAACCCTGAAAAAAGATTAGAAAGAAAATAAAATAAAAAGTTAATAGTGATTTTTTATGTATAAATTTCCTGAATGTAAAAAAAAGCAAAGGTAACAAATACAATAGGCCAATAATACGTCCCAATAATCTATGAATATACTCCCACCAATATATTATTTTAAATTCATTAATGGTCATTAATGAATTTAGAAGTTTATATTCAGGTATTTCCTTATACAAAGAGAAAGCTTTATCCCAGTCATTCATATTTAAAGGTGGAATAAAACCTGAAATTAAATCCCATTTTGTAATTGATAAACCTGAATCGGTTAATCTTGTAAGACCTCCTACAACTATCATGACACTTACTAGTAGAGTTATTAACAACAACCAATAAGAAATATAAATGTTTTTATTTTCTTCATTCATATAATTAATATACATATCTATCTAAGAATTAAAAATTACAATTTGTCACCGATGGATCAAAAGAAACTAAATAAAGCCAGAAAAAAAATAGATCAAATTGATAAAAAGATTTTTTATTTGATTAAAAAAAGAACAAATATTGTTAAATATATGCTTAGTCTCAAACAATATAAAAAACAGATAATTGATCGAAAAAGAATAAATATAATAATCAAGAATATTAAAAATAATTCAATAAAAAATAATATTGATCCAAAAATAACAGTAAGTATCTGGAAATCTATGATTTGGAGTTACGTAAGATTTCAGCAGAAAAATTTCAGAAAAAAATAACTATTTACTGTGTGGTGGTAATTTTTTCTCAACAAAAATTTCGTGTTTACGTGTAGCAGGGTTATACTTTTTTACCTTTAGTTTAATCTTAGCTTTCTCGCCTGCACTTGGTTTTTTTACATAGTAGAAAAATGAACTATCCGGTTTAGACTCAGGTACAAGTCTTACTTTTATTGAAGATTTTTTTGCCATTATTTAAACTTTTTTAATTCTTTTATAATTTTTGAAATTTTTTTAACTTTATCCTTAATAATTTTAGTCTTATTAAAATCTGGGTTATTTATACCTATATTCATATTGTCGTCAAGATGATCACGATCATTATTCAATATCTTTTTAGCTCCACTGATAGTTAGGCCCCTATCCTTAAGCAAAAATTTTATATATTTGATCACTTTGAAATCCTTAACTGAATAATATCTTCTATTTCCAGCTCTGACTCGTGGTTTGATTTGACTAAACTGAGTTTCCCAGTATCTTATAGTGTGAGTTTGAAGGCGACCATTTTTTTTATTTATTAATCCCAATTCCTTAGTAACTTCGCCTATTGTCCTATACGAATCCTCCAATTTTTTATTATTAACCATTTTCATTTATTTTTTTTTTTAATAAAGATGATGCCTTAAATTTAATTACTTTTCGAGAATGAATCTTAGACTCAATTTTTGTCTTAGGATTTCTTCCTATTCTTTCTTTTTTGTGTAATACAGTAAAGGTACCAAATGAAGTTATTTTAATTTCATTATTTATTATTAATCCTGAAATTATTAGTTCAAAAAAATTATCTACTATCTTTGCTGATAAACTTTTTGAAAAACCTATATTTCTATATATTTTTTCAGACAAATCTTTCCTCGTAAAGTTTTTATTTGTCATTAAAACAAAATATTATGCGTTTTATCTATGGTCAACAGTAATTAAGTTAGATTCTATCTTTTCAATTAATTTAGCTTTTACTATTCTATTACAAACATTTATTGAATGAGCGAATCCAACTGAATCAGTGGCTCCATGGCTTTTTACAACTGGACTTTGTAAACCTATAAAAATAGCTCCATTATATTTTCTTGGATCTAATTTACTTTTAAATTTCTTAAGTGAAAAATATGAGAAAGCCATGGAAAGTTTATTAAGAGAATTTTTTAAATTTTTAGTAATAAAGTTAGCAGTTCCTTCTGCAGTCTTTAACGCAACGTTGCCAGTAAAGCCATCCGTTACAATAACATCTACATCACCATCCATTATGTGATTACCTTCAATATAACCTTGAAAATTAAAATTTTTTATCTTACTTTCTTTTAGAATGTTATATGTCTTTTTTAAAACTTCATTACCTTTGTATTCTTCGAGTCCAACATTTAGTAAAGCTGTATTTGGTACTTCGTTTTCAAAAAGTGATTTAAAAAGTGCTGAGCCCATGCAAGCAAAATCAATTAAATTTTTCTCATTACATTCAATGTTTGCACCTAGATCTAAAACTACATTCATATTTTTTTGATTTGGCCATAAAGCAGCTAATGCAGGTTTGCTAATGCCGCTAATAGTTTTTAATAATAATTTGGAGATTATTAATAATGCCCCTGTATTTCCCGCTGATAAGCAGATATCAGTTTTTTTCTCTTTCAATGAATCTATAGCTCTCCACATGCTTGTGTCTTTACTTTTTTTAGCACCAGACAGCGGACTTTCATCATCTAGAATAACATTTTCTGAATTTATAACCTCACAGTATTGACGAATAGATTCTTTGTTTGAGATTTCTTTTTCCAATATATCTTTTTTTCCATACAAATAAAAAAAATTATCTTGGTTTAATTTTAATGAGATATCTATTCCCTCAATGATCTTTTTTGGAGAGTTCTCTCCACCCATTGCATCTATAGCAATTTTAACTTTGTTTGACATAATTCAGTTAATGATAATATTATTTTTTTGGCTCTAGTATTTGTTTTCCGTTATAGATACCAGTTTTTAAATCAATATGATGTGATAGTCTAAATTCACCTGATTTTTTATCCTCAATAATATTAATAGAAGAAATTTTATGATGAGATCTTCTTTTATTTCGTCTTGATTTAGATGTTTTTCTCTTCGGTACAGCCATATACTTTCATCTATAGTTAAATTTTATTTCACCACTTAATACACTATCAAGGGGTAAATCAAAACAAAAAGCTTTATATTGGTTAAAATAGTCTATTATACCCTCATAATTGCTAATTTTATCACTATTGAATTTCAAGTAATTACTCAAAAATTTGTTTTTTTCTGAAAAAGTCATTTTTTTATATTTTTCACATTTTAAAAGAATGTTATAAAAATTTTTAACTAGAAATTTCATATTAGTATTTATAGTAGTATCACCAAATCCAATTTCTCTCATATTGAGTTCAATTTTCTCAAATACTAAATCAAAGAATTTCTGTTGAAATTTTTTTTGCTTATTATCTTGCTTGATTTTAATAAATATAAATGAAATATGAACAAAAATTAGATTAATTCTATTTTGAAACGTATCAATTAAATCAAATTTAGTATAAAATAATCTTTTACGACATAATATAAGAATATTATTGAATAATAAACTGACATGCGTACTTTTATTACTTTTGAATTTTAACATATGAACAAGCTTATCTATTTAGTTTTTATTTTCGTGTTTATATCTTCATGTCAACGTAATGAAGTAATAAAATCTCATGGGATATCATACCTAGAAAAAAGGGAAAAGCTAATATTTATTGATAAATCAAACAAGAATGATGTGGTAAAAATTTTTGGTCAACCTTCAACAAAAGGAATGACTGAAGATAATTTGTGGATTTACATAGAGAGAACTATTACACGTGGAAAAATGCTTAAGCTAGGTAAAAATTATGTCAAAAAAAATAATGTTCTTGTTTTAGAATTTAACAAGTATGGTGTGCTTATTAAAAAAAAATTCTACGATAAAGATAATATGAATAAAATTGCATTTGCTAAAGATATTACTGAAAATGAAATAAAAAAGGAAAATTTCATTTATAGTTTTTTGTCGAGCGTAAGACAGAAAATGTTGACGAAAAGAAAATAAACTAATGTGAAATTACTGCTAATAGAAGTAAAGCTACAATATTTGTTATCTTAATCATTGGGTTTACGGCAGGTCCAGCTGTATCTTTATATGGATCTCCCACAGTGTCACCCGTAACAGCTGCTTTATGAGCTTCAGATCCTTTTCCGCCGAATTTACCGTCTTCAATGTATTTTTTTGCATTATCCCAAGCACCTCCACCTGCTGTCATCGAAATTGCAACGAATAAACCTGTTATAATTACTCCAAGCAACATTGCTCCCACTGACGATAAAGCTGCTTCAATTCCAGCAATAGCATATATTATAAAATATAAAACTATTGGTGATAATACAGGTAATAAAGATGGAACAATCATTTCTCTAATTGCTGCTTTTGTTAATAAATCAACCAAACGACCGTAATCAGGTTTTCTTTTCCTTTTCATAATTCCAGGAATTTTTTTAAATTGTCTTCTTACTTCAATTACAACTGCTCCTCCAGCCCTACCAACAGCTTGCATGGACATAGACCCAAATAAATATGGTAGCATTCCACCAACAAGCAAACCTACTACTACAAAAGGATTTGAAAGGTCAAAATTGACCGAAATATTTTCCAAAGATGACCCACTAACACCAGAGAAGAATTTTATATCTTCAGTGTAAGCGGCGAATAAAACTAATGCTCCTAAACCTGCTGAGCCTATGGCATAGCCTTTAGTAACTGCTTTTGTTGTATTTCCAACAGCATCTAAGGCATCAGTTGTCTTTCTAACACTTTTAGGAAGATTTGACATTTCAGCTATACCTCCAGCATTATCAGTAACCGGTCCATAAGCATCCAAAGCAACTACCATTCCTGCTAGTGCTAACATAGTTGTTACAGCTATCGCTATTCCAAATAAACCTGCTATGTGATTAGTATATAAAATTCCACTAACAATTATTAGTGCAGGTAAAGCTGTAGCCTCTAATGAGATAGCTAAACCTTGAATAACATTTGTCCCATGACCTGTTGTAGAAGATTTTGCAACACTTATTACAGGTCTAAATTTTGTTCCAGTATAATATTCCGTAACCCATATTATTAATCCTGTAATAATTAATCCAATAACTCCACAAAGATAAAGTCCAAAACCATTAAATTCAGCATTTGTAGATGTATAATAAGTATCTAAACCAATTATTTTATCTGTAGTGGGATATAAAACTATTACAGAAAAAATTGCTGTAGCTATAAATCCTTTATAAAGGGCTCCCATTACATTTTTGCTTGAACCTAAACGTACAAAAAAAGTGCCAGCTATTGACGTAAGTATACAAACGCCTCCAATTGCTAAAGGGTAAATCATCATATTAATATTATCTAAGAAAAAAATTGATGACAAAACCATTGTTGCTACTATTGTTACAGCGTAAGTTTCAAAAAGATCTGCTGCCATACCAGCGCAGTCACCAACATTATCACCAACATTATCTGCTATAACAGCTGGATTTCTTGGATCGTCTTCAGGAATTCCCGCTTCAACTTTTCCCACTAAATCAGCACCAACATCAGCCCCTTTAGTAAAAATTCCACCACCTAATCTTGCAAAAATTGATATTAATGATGCTCCAAACCCTAGACCTACTAATGCATTAATAATTTCTCTGCTCTCAATATCTAACTTCAATAAAATAAGATAATAAATAGATATAGATAACAAAGCTAATCCAGCTACTAACATTCCAGTAACAGCGCCAGATTTAAATCCTATATTTAAACCTGCAGCTAAGCCTTTTCTAGAAGCCTCAGCTGTTCTCACGTTTGCCTGGACAGATACTAGCATTCCTATATAACCAGCAGCTCCAGATAAAAATGCACCAATAAAATATCCAAGACCAACCCAAAACCCTAAAGCAAAAGTAATTATTACAAGGATAACAATTCCAACTATAGCTATTGTTTTATACTGACGATTTAAATAGGCTCTAGCACCCTCTTGTATTGCGCTTGCAATTTCTTGCATCTTAGAATTGCCGGGACTAGCTGATAAAATTTGTTTACTAACTATATATCCATACACAAGTGCCAAAATACCTGCAAATATAATAAGAATAAGTGTACCAATCATTTATTAAAGTCAATTACGATTAAAAAAACGGAAACTGCCAAAAAAAGAGATAAAAGGCAACAAAAATTTTAGATACATTTGGCTTTTAAACATTTTTAACTCTAGTTATTTTAGATAACTTGTCCAAAACAGCATTTAGAAAGGCTTTTTGGGAGTTTTGCACAAAAAAATCAGCTACTCTTAAGTATTCATTAATCACAACTTTAATGGGAGTTTTGTGCATATACATAAATTCATATAAAGCCGCCATAATCATTAGTTTGACCATTAATTCAGTTTTGCTACTTTTAATTTCGTTATTTATTTCCTTCTCCATTAAATCAACTATTAATTCCTTTCTTTCAATTGTTCCATTAACAACATCTTTTATAAATTTTTTAAATCTATGTTTTGGAAAAATTATTTCAGCTTCTTTATTAAGATGATTTGAATATAGCTTTTGAATAACTATAACTCTGGGATTAACAAGTGCTTCATCTGGATTTTTCATCAACAACTCCTAAAACTGAAAGTAGAGCTCTAGCAGCTTCACCACCTTTGTCTTTTTTTTGTGGATTAGATCTTTCAAAAGCTTGTTTTTTATTTAAACAAGTAATTATCCCATTACCAATAGGCTTCTTATAATTAATTGATAAATGCATTAATCCATCGATAGCTGATTTTGAGATAAGATTAAAATGTGGAGTTTTACCTTTAATAACACAGCCGAGAGCAATAAAACCATCATAAGAATTTATGTTTCTTGAGATGACTGCAGGAACTTCAAAAATTCCTGGTACTAATATTGTATTGTATTTTTTTATTCTATATGATTTTAATTTCTTTGTAGCTCCAAAGAGTAAATCTTTAGAAATCTTTGGATAATAATTTGCTAGCACTATGCATATCTTCATTTTATAATTTCCTGTTTTGTTATTTTAATATCATATCCATCTAAAGCTATTACTTTTTTCTTAGATCTTGTCACAAGTATCATCTTTTTGATATTTAATGACTTTATTATTTGGGCTCCTATCCCATAATTCTTAATAAGTTTATTTGTACCATTTTTATAAAATTTTTTACTTTTATAAGCTTTCAATGTTTCAGATACAGAACTTAGATTGACATCTCTAACAAATATAAGAACGCAATCTTTATAATTTTTGAAATGAGAAATAGTTTTATTAAATGAATTAGGTAATTTTTCACCCATTAAATAATTTTTTACAATATTCGATGAAATGACCCTTACTCTTGGATTGTTGTTTTTTTTTATATTACCCTTAATCAGAGCAAAATGCTCAGACTTATCTAATAAATTTTCAAATATTTTAATAATATAATTTTGTCTATTAATGCTTATTGTTGATACTTTTTTAAGTTTTACATAGTTTTCACGATTTAAGCGATAAGCTATCAGGTCATCAATTTTTCCTATTTTTAATTTATGTTTTTTTGCGAAGTTAAGCAGTTGATTTCCCTTAGCCATAGTTCCATTGTCATTCATGATTTCACAAATAACAGCTGAAGATCCGCACTTAGCTATCTTAGCTATATCAACAGAAGCTTCAGTGTGGCCTGCTCTAACTAATACACCTCCATCTTTAGCCACTATAGGAAAAACATGGCCAGGCGAAACAAAGTTTTTTGGTGAAACTTTTTTGCGTATCGCTTTCTTTATTGTCAAGCATCTATCATGAGCAGAAATACCAGTGGTGACTCCAAATTTAGCATCTATAGAAACTGTGAAGGCAGTTTGACTTCTTGAAATATTATTTTGTGACATTAATGATAAATTTAATTTATCAGCCTGTTTTTTACACAAAGTTAAGCATATTAATCCTCGTCCATGTTTTGCCATAAAATTTATGGATTTAGATGAAACTTTTGTTGAAGGCATTATTAAATCACCTTCATTTTCTCTATTTTCATCATCAACCAAAATAAACATTTTACCTTTTTTGGCATCATTGATTAGTTCAGTAATTTTTGAATATTTTTTCATTTTTTATTAATAAACTTTTTTATATACTTTCCCAAAACATCCAATTCAATATTGACATAATTTTTTTTTTTAAGATATATTAAATTAGTCAATTTTAATGTTTTTGGTATAACAGAAATTTGGAAACCATTTTTTAATAGTTTTGCAATAGTTAAAGAAACACCATTTACGGTTATAGAACCTTTTTGTATTAGATAAATTCTATATTTTTTAGGAATTTTAAAACTAATCAGCCAAGATTTTCCAACGTTTTCTATTTTTTCTATTCTAGAAGTGGTATCGATATGACCTTGAACAAAATGTCCAGATATTCTTTCGCCAAACATTAATGATTTTTCAAGATTTATAACATCACCTTTCTTGGAATGATTAAAGATAGTTTTATTCAAAGTTTCTTTTGAAAGATAGAATGATATTTTATTCTTAAATAATTTATCAAGCGTTAAGCAAGCGCCTGAACAAGAAACTGATGATCCAATCTCACTTTCATAAAATTTCATATTTGTAAAAACTTCTAAAATACAATTATTTCCTCTTTTTAAGATTTTATTAATTTTCCCAGTATTTTTTATTATTCCATTAAACATTATTTCAATCTACAAGAAAATAATTCGTCACCAAGAAGATTAACTTTTTCTTTATAAATTTTCCTTCTTTTAGTAATATTTTTTACAAATTTTGATACGTTGTTTTTTCCATTTTTTCCTAAATTTTTCTTTGATACAAAAAGTTTAAAGTCATCAATTAAATTATTATTAAAAAAACTTTCACCCATATCTACTCCACATTCTAATAAAACTCTAGAATAACCTAAATTTTTCACTTTAATAAGAGCTTTTTCCAAATCTATATTTTTTTTGTAATCAATTGGCATTTTAATTAATTTAACTTTTAACTTTTTTAGTATTTTTATTTTATTATTAGCTTTATTGTAAAAAACTATAGTATTAAATTTATTTGCATCCTTATAAACATTTGAGGAGATCGGTATCCTCAATTTTTTATCAAAAATTATTCTTGTAGGTGACCTGTGTTCTAAGCCATGCACTCTACAGGTCAGTTTAGAATTATCTGTAATAATACTTTTGGAACTTGTGATAATACAGTCGTGGTTGTGTCTCATTAAATGAGCTCTTCCTCTTGAATACTGATTAGTTATATACTTGTCTTTTTTATTAACAATATAATAATCTTTTGAAACTGCTAATTTGTAAGTAACAAATGGCATTTTGCTTTTTTTTGCCTTTAAGTAACTTCTGTAAAATATATTAGCTTTTTTATTTAATAAGCCATAATTTACATAAATACCTTTATTTTTTAATAGTTTAATACTTTTATTATAAGATCTTGAATCAGGGTCTTTAATTGAGAAAAAAACTTTATTTATTTTATTTTTAGTAATTAAATTTACACATGGTGGAGTCTTGCCGTAATGACTGCACGGTTCCAAAGATATGTAAATTTCAGAATTCCTTAAGCTACCCGTTGAAAATTTGATTGCATTATCCTCAGCATGGGGCCGTCCATTAAAACTAGTATTTCCAACGCTAATTAGATTATTTTTTTTTGTAATCACACAGCCAACTGAAGGATTATCTTTGGTATTTCCTAAATTTTTTTGAGCATGCATTAAAGCGAGACTCATGAAAAAACTACGGTAACTATAATTATTCAGATTTGTAGACATTCAAGTTGCCAATAAATTGTTCAAAATCTTTTGCTTCTTTAAAGTTTTTATAAACAGAAGCAAAACGAACATAAGCTACTTGATCTAAATTTGCGAGACCTTCCATAATGAATTTTCCAATGGTAGATGTTGGAATTTCATTTTCACCAAGACCTTCTAAATTTCTCACTATCTTCGAAATAAATTTTTCAATATTTTCGCTATCTATTGGTCTTTTCCTCAAAGAAATATTTATGGATTTGGTTATTTTATCGCGATCAAAAGGCTCTTTATGTCCATCACTTTTTATTACTGTTAATTCTCTAAATTGAACTCTTTCAAAAGTTGTAAAACGTTCTTTTCTTTCACATCCACAAACTCTTCTTCTTCTTATCGCGGTGCCATCCTCAGTTGGTCTTGAGTCTACAACTGAAGTATCTTTTTCTCTGCAAAATGGACAAAGCATAATTTAATCTTTCACTAAATGATTATATATAGGAAATTTAGAACAAAGAGCAATAACTTCCTTTCTAACCTCATTCTCAACTTTACTATTATCATTTTTATTTTTAGACAAACCTTGGATAACTTTAGTAATTAATTCTCCAACTTTTTTAAACTCATTCAACCCAAAACCTCTTGTAGTTGCTGCTTGGCTACCCAATCTAATGCCTGAGGTAATAGTTGGTTTTGCATCATCAAAAGGTATACCATTTTTATTACAGGTAATGTTAGCTCTACATAAACTTGTTTCAGCATCTTTTCCTGTTACCCTGTATGGTCTTAAGTCTACAAGCATTAAATGTGTATCAGTGCCTCCAGAAAAAATTTTAAATCCATTATTTTTCAATGTTTCTGATAAAATTTTTGCATTATCAAGAACTGACTTTATATATTCTTTAAATGATGGTTGTAAAGCTTCCTGAAAAGCAACAGCTTTGGCTGCTATTACATGCATTAAAGGTCCACCTTGATAACCAGGAAAAACAGCAGAATTAATTTTTTTAAATATATCTTCATGATTAGTTAAAATAATGCCTCCTCTACCTCCACGTAAAACTTTGTGAGTAGTTGAAGTAACAATATCAGCTTCTTCAATAGGGTTTGGATAACCTTTGCCAGCTACTAAACCAGAAAAGTGCGCCATATCAACCATGAGGTATGCACCAACTTTTTTAGCAATTTCCTTAAATTTTTTAAAATCTATAATTCTAGAATACGCACTACCGCCTGCAATTATAAGTTTTGGTTTATGTTGAACAGCTAACGATTCAACATTTTTGTAATCTATTAATCCTGTTTCTTTATCTACTTCATAATGAAAAGAATTTAACCATTTTCCTGAAAGAGCAACTTTTGCCCCGTGTGTTAAATGACCTCCTGAATTTAAACTCATACCAAGTATTGGGTCTCCAGGTTTTAAAAGCGCTAGATATACAGCTCCATTAGCCTGGGCACCTGAATGTGGTTGAACATTAGCATATTTAGCATTGAATAATTTTTTCACTCTTTCCAAAGCTAACTCTTCCGCCTTATCAACAAATTCACATCCTCCGTAATATCTTTTAGACGGATAGCCTTCTGCATATTTATTTGTCATTATTGAGCCTTGAGCATCCAATACTGCTTTGGATACAATATTTTCAGATGCAATCAATTCAATGTGCTGTTGCTGTCTTTCAAGTTCCTGTTTGATAGAATTATATATATCTCGATCAGTGCTTGATAAGTTGCTGTCAAAAAAGTTTTGATAACTATTAGATATATATTTATTTAATTTCGTCATATTAACTAAATTTTTTTTACTCTTCTTTTATGTCGACCGCCTTCAAAACTGGTTTTCATAAAAGTTGCAACACATCTTAATGCAACATTTTTTTTAGTCAATCTAGCACCAATAGCCATTACATTAGCGTTATTATGTTGTCTGCTTAATTTAGTAGATTTTATATCGTAACAAAGCGCTGCTCTGATATTTTTATGTTTGTTTGCTGCCATATCCATTCCTATTCCAGATCCACACACTAGAATACCAAGCTCATTATTCTTGCTTCTTATTTTTTTTGACAGCAAATGAGCAAAATCAGGGTAATCAACAGATTTAGAATTTTTTGTACCTAGATCCAAAATTTTTTTCCTTTTTTTTAATAAAAATTTCTTAATACATTCCTTTAATTTAAAACCTGCATGATCTGATGCTAAAATGACTCTATTTATTTCCATATCTTTATGTCTTGGCACTGATAATGCTAAAATTTAACTACATATATATAGTATATTAATTTATACCACAATATTTTGATTTATATTTTGAAGCTAGATCAGTTAAATTTATAATCAGGTAAACAAGCCACTAAATGGACTCTATTTTCCTCGCCACCGTTAAAAGCGTTATGATATTTAAGATTGTTAGTGACATACACAGAACCATCAGCTGGAAGGTGCTTAGCAACATCTTCTATAACCATTATACATCCATGATTTGTAATAATGGGAATGTGAAGCCTTGGTTCGGGATCTCTATGCCAACTTAGTGTTGAACGGGGTTCCTTTAGTAAAATTCTGACACGCCCTAATTTAAATTTTTTAGACAATTTCTCATAGACTTCTTTAAAATAAGTATGCTCGTAGTCTTTTACAAATTCAGTATAAGATCTTTCGTCAATTAGTTTATCTCTTGAAGCTTCAGTTCCTGTGTGATCAGGTTTTGTCCAATAAATACCTCTAGCATTATTTCCTTTAGTCGAGTTCGGATCACCTGGAATTTGGTTTAAACATATCGCACCAAAATTTGTAATGCCACCAGCTGTATCATAATTTTTTATTTTTAATACTTGCTTTAAAGCATTTTGAAGTTTTTTAGGATCAAATTTAAGATCACCTATTGTGTGAAAGTTTTTTGAGTTCGCCATATATAATTTGCTATAATATACATCATTTATACTATTAAGGGTATATTTGATATGTTGGTTTTGTCGCAATAGAATTAATATTTATAATAATATAAACTTTTAAATTGAAATGAGAATAATTATCACATGAAAAGCTTAGGATCATATCCAAAAGTAAGATTAAGAAGAAATAGAAAAACTGAATGGTCTAGAAGGCTTGTTAGTGAAAATAACCTGTCAACGAACGATCTTATTTGGCCTATCTTTATTAGAGAGGGAAAAAGAATCAGAGAACCTATCGATTCTATGCCTGGTGTATATAGATATTCACTTGACCAAATAGAAAAACTTGTTGAACGAGCTATTAATAAAAAAATTCCAATGATTGCTTTATTTCCTTACACGCCACTATCAAAAAAAAATATAAATGGAACAGAAGCTTTAAATAAAAATAATCTTGTATGTAAAGCTCTGAGAATAATTAAAAAAAAATTTAATCAAATTGGTATTATGTGCGATGTTGCCTTAGATCCATATACCTCACATGGGCATGATGGAATATTGAAGAACAACTATGTTGATAATGACAAGACAGTCAGAATTTTAATCAAACAATCTCTTTTACAGGCTAAAATGGGTTGTGATGTAATAGCTCCATCAGACATGATGGATGGTCGAATTGGTTTAATAAGAAAAGCTTTAGATAAAAATGGTTTTCAATCGGTCCAAATATTATCTTACGCAGTGAAATATGCATCAAATTTTTATGGACCTTTTAGAGATGCTGTTGGTTCAAAAAAATCTTTAAAAGGTGATAAAAAAAACTATCAAATGGATTTTACTAATTCAAAAGAGTCTTTGAGAGAAGTTGCTATGGATATAAGTGAAGGTGCTGATTTTGTTATGGTTAAGCCAGGAATGCCATATCTAGATATAATTAAAATTATAAAAGATAATTTTAAAATACCAGTTTTTGCTTATCAAGTATCTGGTGAGTATAGTTTAATCAAAAAGGGTATTAATGATAAAATTTTAGACAAAGACGCAATTTACGAAAGCTTAATATCTTTTAAAAGAGCTGGAGCTAACGCCATAGTGACTTATTTTGCAGACGAAATAGCTGGTAGATTAAAATAAAAAAAGTAAATAGTCCTAAGTAAAATAATTTTCTAAGATGTTTCTAAATAAGGGAAATTTTAGTTTATTAGGAATAATAAAATTTTCCATTAGTAATTGTTTATTAAAACTTAAAGCTTTTTTTATATTTCCTTCATGTTTATTGATTAATTTATTTTCATAACCTAATTCTTTTATTAATAATAATTCCCATTCTATATATCGATTTATCCAATCTTGATTTTTAAGATCGTCAAGCATTTTTTCGAAAGAATTATAAATTTTTTTATTTATTTGTCTTTCAGGTAATAATATTTTTAATATTGAGGAAGCTGATAATATACATGTTGTTTTTTTTTTATCATCAAAAAAGGTGGGTGATATTGGATTAATTAACTCAACATTAAAGTACCCTGGTTTATTCTCATTTTTAGATCTCCAATTTAATAATATTTTATTTCCAATTTGAAAGTTTCTTTTTTGTTTTCTTGAAGATCCCCCATATACAATTCCTGAATATTTTCCATGCTCTGATGTAAAAGTCTCAATAATTATTGAATTTTCATCATAATTATTTTTTGATAGTAAAAAACCTTCATCTTCCCAATACATACTAATAAATATTTTTATTTTTTAGCAATTTTGTTGCACCATCTTGTTCGGCTTGTTGTTTAGATTTTCCTATTCCAACAAATTTTTTAGATCCTATAATTGATACTGAAATCTTATAAGTTGGACTATGTCTAGGTCCTTCGGATCCAATCAAATTATATAGGGGTAATTTTTTAAAATATTTAAGTGAATATTCCTGCAATTTGGTTTTTGAATCTAGAACTGTAATTGAAGATTTATCAATGTCCTTTTTCCAAATCTTAATTATGAAATCTTTGGTACGCTCAAAACCTTGATCAATATATAAGGCTCCAATAAGCGCTTCACATCCATCACTTAATATTTTTTCGTCTTTTTTTGTAATTTTCTTTTTTTGATTGCCAGTAATAATATAATCTTGAAGTTTAATCGACCAAGCTACGTCACAACAAACTTTTCTATTCACTAGCATTGCAAATCTTTTATCTAAAATTCCTTCGGTTTCTGTTGGATAAAGATCGATAAGCTTTTTTGATATTACCAAACCTATAACTCTATCACCTAAAAATTCTAGTCTTTCATTATTATATTTTTGGTTCGCGCTTTTATGAGTTAAAGATTTTGTTAATAAAGATTTGTCATTAAATTTAATTTTCAAATTTTTTTCCAACTTATCTATTTTAATCATTATAATATTTTTTCAAAAAATCTATCTAATCTAATACTTTTTTTCCATTTCCAAAATTTAAAGAATGAACCTTTTTTTTTATCACTTGAGAAAAATATTAACTGTGCTTTACCAACTAAATTGTTAAAGTGAACATATCCAACGCTGCTTAAGAAACGACTATCTTTGGAACAATCCCTATTGTCACCCATAAAAAAATAATGGTTATCTGGTACAATAAATTTATCAGAATTAGCCATTGTTCCATCATTATTATAAACTGCTATATATTCTGCTCCATTAGGTAAAATTTCTAAGTAAAATTTGGCATTGATTAACTCGTTGCCGCAATACACTTCTTTAGAACTATCTACTTTTTTTCTAATTACTTTTAAATCGTTTATATACAAATCCTTATTTACGAACTGAATCGTATCTCCTGGTAATCCTATTAACCTTTTAATATAATCTGTTCTATTATCAGCTGGTGTCTTAAAAACAATCACATCACCTCTCCTAGGTGATTTTTCTAGAATTCTATCACTAAATATTTTTGGGCTAAACGGTAATGAATGGCGACTATAACCATATGAATATTTAGAGACAAATAAACGATCTCCCACTAATAAATTGGGTTCCATTGATGAAGACGGAATATAAAAAGGTTGAAAGAGAACACTTCTAATTATTAGCGCTATAATTAAAGCATAAAATAAAGTTTTTAAATTATCTATTATCTTATTCATCATCAATTATACGATATAATAACAGTAGCCTGGGCCCAGGGTTTATCATCAGATAATGATAAGTGGATATCATATTTTTTACTTTTTATTTTTTTTTTTAAATAATCTTGTAGCTTACCTTTTAATAAAATTGATGGTTTTCCATATATATTATTGGATATTTCTATATTCTTTAGATTAACACCTTTTCTAATGCCTGTACCCAAAGCTTTGCTAAAAGCCTCTTTTGCAGCAAATCTTTTTGCATAAAAAGCGCTAGGATTCTTTTTTTTTTCACAATAAAGAATTTCATTTTTTGAAAAGACTTTATTTTTAAAATTAACTCCATGTTTTTTAAGAGAATTTTCCATCCTTTTAATATTCACAATATCTGTGCCTATGCCAAAAATTTTCATTTATCTATTAATAATTTTTTTAAATTTTTTGATTGTATTCTTTAAACCTATAAATATAGATTCAGCAATGATAAAATGCCCTATATTATATTCTGTAATACTATTTATCTTAGAAATTTCAAGTGTCGACTTATAAGTAAGCCCATGTCCAGCATGTACATCTAATCCAATGCTCTTTGCATAATTAGCTGAATTCTCTAAATTTAAAAAAGCTTTGTTTTTTTTTTTATTTTTATTAAATAAATTGCAAAAATTACCAGTATGAAGTTCTACGCAATCAGCACCAGCAAATCTAGATAATTTTACATCTTCCACATTAGGTTCAATAAATAAACTTACTCTAATTTTTCTTTTATGCAGCTTATTAATAATTTTTTTTATCAGTGATTTATTTTTTTTAATATTTAAACCTCCTTCGGTAGTTATTTCGGTACGTTTTTCTGGGACAATACAAACAAAGTTTGGTTTATTTCTAATTGCTATTTCCAACATTTCATTTGTTGGTGCCATTTCAAGATTTAATGGTATCTTAAGTTTTTTTTTAATTCTTTTAAGATCGTTATCTCTAATATGTCTGCGATCCTCTCTAAGATGTATAGTGATAGAATCGGCTCCAGAATTTTGAGCAATTAAAGCAGCTTTAAGTGGATCTGGGTAAATTTCACCTCTTGCATTTCTAATAGTAGCAACATGATCTATATTAACTCCCAGTCTTCTGTTTGTCATTTTACAAATTTCTACTTCCAGGCTTATACGGCTTAATTTTCTTTAAATCTTCTGGCAATTTATCTTTTGAAAATGTGTCAATATGAAGTTTTATCTGGGAGACTATTTTGTTTCTTATAGAAATGTTTTCTTTAGATCTATCTATGATGCATGCATAACCAACAAGGTTTGCCTTAAATTCAAGTACTATTTTTGAACATTCCACGGCTGATTTACCAGTAGTAATGACATCTTCAACTATTAGAACATTTGAGCCAGGCTCAAGATTAAAACCTCTACGTAATATAAGTTTATTATCAACTCTCTCAGCAAAAATATTTCTCACATTTATTTGTCTAGCAACTTCATAGCCGACAACTATACCTCCAAGCGCAGGAGACAAAACTACATCTATTTTATTAAATGTTTTTTTAATTTTCTCACATAATGAAGAACAAATTAATTGAGCCTTTTTCGGATCACTTAAAAGCTTTGCGCACTGTATATATTGATTGCTGTGCAAACCTGAAGAAAGAATGAAATGACCATCCAACAATGCTTTAGTTTCTTTTAAGATTTTTAAAGATTCGTCGTATGAAAGCATCCTTTTTCCTATGTCTTATTATCTTAAACTTATATTCTTTTAATTTTAACTCACTAATTAAATTTCTATAATTTTTTAAATCTTTAATCTGTATATCAAATATAAATTCCAAATAGTCAGTCTTTTTTGCTACAATTTCCATATTTATTATATTGTTATCATGAAAACCAATCAAACTACTAACTTCTCCAAGTTTTCCAGGAATATGAGGAATTTGAATACAGATACTGCTTATATACTTTTTTATAGTATTTTGTTTAATATTTTTTTTAACTTGCCAATATCTTCTAATGGAGGCACGGGCTTTTCCAGTTTTTGCGTAAGATAACCATTGTAATGATGGGGAAGTATTTCTTCCTGTAAATGCTTTTACTATATCACCATTCTTTAAACTGGTTTGTAATGGTGAGCCTCTTCCATTAATATCGCACGAAATTAAATTATCTCCGATATTTGTGTGCACTGAATATGCAAAATCAATAGGAGTAGCTCCTCTTGGTAATTTAATTATTTCACCTTTTGGCGTGAAACAAAATACGTTATCTTGAAACATCTGAAGTTTGGTGTATTCTAAAAAATGTTCAGGATTAGTGTCGTTCTCCATAATTTCAACTAGATCTCTAAGCCATCCATATTCTTTCAATGCTAAATTACTAACTTTCTCTGAGGATTTATATATCCAATGAGACGCTATTCCTCTTTCAGCAAATTCGTGCATTTGAGGAGTTCTGATTTGAATTTCAACTCTTTCCTTATTAGGACCAATAACAGATGTATGTATTGATTTATAATTATTTATTTTTGGTGTGGATATATAATCTTTAAATTTTCCAGGTATCATTGGCCAGTTGCTATGAAAGATACCAAGTGCTTTGTAACAAGTAGCAACATCATTAACTATAACTCTAAAACCAATTATGTCTGTAAGTTGTTCAAGAGAAACTCTTTTGGATTGTATTTTTCTCCAAATTGAGAAAGGTGTTTTTTCTCTACCAACTATTCGAGCTTCAACTTTATTATCTTTAAGTACTTTTCCAAAATTTTTAGAAATTTGTCTAAAATTTTTATCTCTATTATCTTTATTAGTTGAAAGTTTTTCTACTATTAAATTTCTTGCTTCAGGATTTAATTTTTGGAAAGATAGATCTTCTAACTCATCTCTTATATGATTCATTCCCATCCTATCCGATAGTGGTGCATATATTTCCATTGTTTCTTTAGCTATTCTCATTCGTCTGTTATCATTTTGGATAGAATCTAATGTTCTCATATTGTGTAAACGGTCAGCTATCTTAACTAACAAAACTCTTATATCTTTAGATGTTGCTAAAATCAGTTTCCTAATATTTTCAGCTTTAGAACTTTCGACGGCTTTGCCTTCAATTTCAGAAATTTTTGTTACACCATCTACTAAATCGGCTACTTCTTTTCCGAACTCTTTTTTTACTAAATTATAAGTAGTTTTAGTATCTTCTATGGTGTCATGAAGCAATCCTGTTGCTATAGTTGCACTATCAAGTTTTAAATCTGTTAATATATTTGCTACTGCAACAGGATGGCTTAAATAAGGATCTCCAGAATCTCGTTTTTGATCTTTATGTGCATTTAAAGCAAAATTGTATGCTTTTGATAATGTATCGTGATTTAAGAATTTATTATAATTCTTAACTTTTTTTATTAGATCTTCTTGTTTTAACATTAGACTAATATATCAAGGTTTGTTTATTTTTAATATAGACTTCTTATCTTCAGCAGAAAGTTTTTTGATTAAAAAAATAATGGTATCTTTTGTCTGCGGATGTATCCATTTAGGTGCTATTTCCTTAAGTGGATATAGCACAAAGTTTCTATAAATAAGTCTTTCATGAGGAACTACGAATTTGAAGCCTTTACATTCAAAACTTAGTATCTGACCATTAAAATCCAAAATATCAATATCGCAAGTTCTCGGGTCATTTTTTTTATTTCTTTTTCTATCTAAAGATTCTTCAACATGCATCAGTGTAGAGGCTAATTTTTCTGGTGAATTAACTGACTCAATTTGAGCTACAATATTAATAAATTTAGGGTCTTTTTTGTTAGGGTAAGAAGGAGACTCAAAGTAACTAGATTTTTTTATTATTTTAATTCCATGTTTCTCTAAAGTTGAAAGAGCAATATCTATGTTTACAAATCTATCACCATATTTAGATGATAAGTTTGATCCTATTCCTAATAATATCATTTTTATCAGCTCGATTTTCTAAAAAATCTAGCTTTTTCTTTGTTCCAATCTCTAGTTTTTTTTGTTTGTCTTTTATCATATTGCTTTTTACCTTTAGCTACAGCAATTTCAATTTTTGCTTTACCCTTTTTAAAATATAATTTTGTTGGTATTAATGTGTAACCTTCTTTATTTATTTTTCCTATAAGTTTGTTAATTTCTTTTTTATTAAGTAAAAGCTTTCTGTTTCTTAGCGGGTTATGATCGTTATAGCTTGATTCTTTATATGATGGAATATGAGAATTTATTAAATAAATTTCACCTCTAATATCATAAGCATATGAATCTGAAATGTTACACTTAGATAATCTCAGGGATTTAACTTCTGATCCTTTTAAAGCCATTCCAGCTTCATAAAACTCATAAAAAAAATAATTAAATCTAGCTTTTCTATTGTTTGAAATAATTTTTAAACCTTTTTTGGTTTTTTGATTCATTTTTAAATCAAATTTGCACTTATCAAGGCAGACTTAACTGCTTTTTTAGTACCCTCGGTAACTTTCACTAATGGTAATCTTACTTCATCAGATGAAAGATTTAATAAACTTGCTGCGTATTTTACTGGACTAGGACTGCTCTCAATAAATAATGACTTATGCAGAGGCATTAGTTTATCATTAATTTCTTTTGCCTTAGCTAAAAGATTACTATTATTTTTACTCAAAGATGCCTCTTGAAATTCAGAACAAAGCTTTGGTGCAACATTTGCCGTAACCGATATGCATCCAACGCCACCTCTTATATTAAAATCTAAAGCGGTACCGTCTTCACCTGATAACTGAATAAAATCTGGACCCATTTTTTTTCTTTGCTGATCAACTCTATCCAAATCGCCTGTAGCATCTTTTACACCAACAATATTTTTTAGTTCAAATAGTCTAGACATTGTATCAACACTCATATCGACAACAGAACGTGGGGGAATGTTATAAATTATTATAGGAATGGAACATTTATCATTTATTGCTTTAAAGTGTTGATACAAACCTTCTTGAGTAGGTTTATTATAATAAGGTGTTACTACTAGAGCTGCATTGGCTCCAATTTTTTCTGCATATTTTGTTAAAGATATAGCTTCATCTGTTGAATTAGATCCGGTTCCAGCAATAATAGGTATCTTTCCTTTGGCTTCCTTAACACACAGCTCTATAACTCTTTCATGCTCTTTGTGACTTAGTGTTGGAGATTCACCTGTTGTTCCAGCTGGAACTATGCCTGATGTGCCATTTTTTATGTGGTGATGTATTAATGAAATATAGCAATCCTCATCAAGCTTATTATTCTTGAATGGGCTTATTAAAGCTACAATTGATCCTTTAAACATAAATCTTTATAACATAGTTTAAAAAAGTAATTCATCTAAATCTATGAAGTATTTGCTTAAACTTAAAGTGTTATTATTAGCATTTTCTATCACTTTTGCATCAATCGCAAAAGCGGGTGATACAATTCTTCCTGTTCCTAAACCAAAACCAGATAAAGAAATTGTTGATTTAACATCCAAAAAAAAATTGATTTACCCGAAGAATAAACCGATCGATAAAAAAGCCGTAACTGAAACAACGACAGCTGAAGATATAACCAAAGATGAAGTTTTTATATATCCTGAAAAAAAACCTATAATTGTAAAAATAGCTAAAAAGAAAGAAGATAAAGCTGTATCTACTTCTACAATTCTATCCAAAAGGGATTTCAAAATTGCTAAATCAACTTTTGAAGCTATTGAAAATAAAAAATGGAAGAAAGCTATAAACTTATCAAAAAAAGCAAGAGATAAAGTTTTGTATGATTTAGTGAATTACCTTTATCTAAAAAAATCAATTAATTCAGCTACTTTTTATGATTACTCAACTTTTATTAGCAATAACCCTCACTATCCAAGAATAAATCGACTTAGATACTTAGCCGAACATAAAATTAATTTAAATTCTAGTTCTCCAAAATCAATATTAAAATGGTTTGATGGTAAAGAACCATTAAGTGAATTTGGAAAAATTAAACTTGGAGAAATATATATTTCATTAGGTGATGCCGATAAAGGTTCAAAACTTATTAAAGAAGGTTGGGTAAAAGCTAGGCTATCAAAAGCTGATTTAAGATATTTGAGAAAAAAATATAAAAAAATTATAATGGTATCAGATAATATTAAAAGAGCAGATTGGCATGCCTGGGAGGGTAAACATTGGGATGTGCAAAGAATGTTAAGATACTTGCCAAAGGAAGAAACAGCACTATACAGAGCTAGACAATTACTAATTAGTAGATCCTATGGAGTGGATAACGCAATAAATAAAGTTCCGGCAAGGTATAAAAATGATATCGGTCTTAAATACGATAGGCTAAAGTGGAGAAGAAAAAGAGGAAGAGTTGATTCTTCACTTGAAATTTTGTTTACAATACCAAAGGATCCAAAAAAATTAGTTCAACCTGAAAAATGGTGGAAAGAAAGAGCTATTTTAGCAAGATCACTAATATATAAAAAGAAATATGCCAAAGCTTATAAAGTTTCAAGTAATCACTCTTTATCAGATGGTCCAGGATATGCTGAAGGTGAATGGTTGTCTGGATGGATAGCCATAACTTTTTTAGATGATCCAAATCTTGCATTACAACATTTCAAGAATTTTTATAATAACGTAGGATATCCAATAAGTTTATCGAGAGGTGCATATTGGATTGCAAAAGCTTACGGTCAAATAAATAATAAAGATAAAGCAGAAGAATGGTATAAAGAAGCTTCGAAGTACATTAATACATATTATGGTCAACTAGCTTTTATTGAGATCTACCCCAGTAAATCTTTTTCATTAAATGAACAGCCTAAAGTTTCTGATAAATATAAAAAAGAATTTAATAACAATTCTCTGATTAAAGTAGTTAAATTGTTAAATGAATTAGATAAAGATAAACATACTAAAGATTTTATTAAACATTTAGCAACTTTAAACATTGAAAAAGGAAGTGAAATTCTTGCTGGTAATTTAGCTGTTGAGATAGGAAGATATGATTATGCAATTCAGGTTGCGAAACAGGCTTCTTACGAAAAAAGGTTTCATAATGAAATAAATTATCCAGTAATAAATACACCAAAGATTGTGAATCAAAAAAAAATGCCTAAAACTGAATTAATACTTGCTGTTATAAGACAAGAAAGTGAGTTTGATCACAAAGCTAACAGTTATGCTGGAGCTAGAGGTTTGATGCAGCTTATGACTTACACGGCAAAACTTGTAGCTAAGCAAGCAAAATTACCTTATTCCAAAAGTAGACTCAAAAGTGATCCGAATTATAATATTCAATTAGGTTCTTTCTATCTATCAGGTTTGTTAGAAGAGTATGAAGGTTCTTATCCATTTGCATTAGCTGCTTATAATGCTGGCCCTAAAAGAGTTAAATATTGGAAAAAAATAAATGGAAATCCTCAAAAAGGAAAAATAAGTTATGTTGATTGGGTTGAACTTATTAAATTTAAAGAAACAAGAAATTATGTTCAAAGAGTTTTGGAAAATGTAAATGTTTATAGGTATATACTTTCTGGAAAACCTGTAAAAATTTATAATTTTTTTGAAGATAAAACCCACTATTAACTTTAATTATGGCGGAGAGGGAGGGATTCGAACCCTCGGTACATGTTTCCACGTACGGTCATTTAGCAAACGACTGGTTTAAACCACTCACCCACCTCTCCTATGACCTATTTACCTTTATTTTAGTTGGTTTTCAATTTATTGATAGCAGTAATTTATGAATAAAAATACTTTCCATGGGATTTTATATGGTGCTAGCGGCTCATTATGGTGGGGAACTATAGGTGTTATCTATTTTAAATCTTCATCTTTTGCTGGACCTGTTGAATTAGTAGTTCATAGAACTATTTGGACCGCCTTCTCTCTAATTATTACGACTTCATTATTTTCTAAATGGGATAGTTTTTTTAAAGTTATTAAAAAAAAAAAGGAAATGATCTATCTTTTAATAACAGGAATTTTAATTTTTACTAACTGGTCAACTTGGATATATGCAGTTGTTACTAACAAAATTATTGATGCTAGTTTTGGTTATTTCATAATGCCAATACTAAGTGTGTTTTTTGGGATTCTCTTTTTAAAGGAACCGTATAATAAACAAAAAATATTATCTGTTCTGCTTGTGGCAATTTCAGTAGGATACTTACTGATAAATTTTGCTTCAGTACCTTGGGTAGGATTAATTGTTGCTTTAACATGGAGCATTTATTCTCTATTGAGAAAGAAAATAAGCGTCGAGTCAGACGTTGGGTTATTAATAGAAAGTTTATATATAACTCCGTTAGCATTACTCATTTTTTATTTAATCACTATTGATGGAAATTATTACTTTTCTATACATGACCCAAAAATTGCTTTTTGGCTATTTTTAGCTGGACCCATGACTGTTATCCCTCTTTTTCTCTTTCTTAAGGGTGTGGATTTAGCTGGCTTAGGAACATCAGGAATGGTCTTTTTTATAACTCCTACATGTCAGTTTTTATTAGGAGCCTTTTATTATAATGAATATTTTGATTTAAATAAATTAATCGGATTCATAATAATTTGGATAGCTGTGGCTATTTATTTGCATGATTTATCTAGAGAAAAAATAAGTAATTGATATAATTTATTATAATGAAGAAAAAATATTCAATATTTGCTCTTATTAAAAACTCTTTAAGCTATCACGAAAATTGGCAAAGAGCATGGAGAGATCCTGAGCCTAAAAAAGAATATGATGCTGTTATTATTGGTGGCGGAGGTCATGGTTTAGCTACTGCATATTATCTAGCAAAAGAACATAATTTAAAAAATATTGCTGTTGTTGAAAAAGGATGGATTGGTGGTGGCAACACTGGAAGAAACACTACTATAATAAGATCAAATTATCTTTGGGATGCGAGTGCCGGTCTTTATGATCACGCATTAAAAATTTGGGAAAATCTTTCACAGGAATTAAATTATAATGTCATGTTTAGTCAGAGAGGTGTAATGAATTTAGCTCATAATCAACATGATGTGAGAGAGTTAAAAAGAAGAACTCATGCAAATAGACTTAATGGAATAGATTGTGAGTGGTTGAATGTTGATCAAGTCAAAAAGTTTTGTCCTATTATAAATTGTTCTCCTGATATCCGTTATCCGGTAATGGGTAGCACTTTACAAAGAAGAGCTGGAACAGCTAGACATGATGCGGTTGCTTGGGGTTATGCCAGAGGTGCGGATGGTATGGGAGTTGATATTATTCAAAATTGTGAATTAAAAGCAATAAAAAGAAATGGTGATTCAATTGAAGGAATAGAAACAACAAAAGGTTTTATTAAAACTAAAAAAGTTGGTGTTGTGGCAGCAGGTCATTCTAGTGTTATTGCTAATATGGCTGGTCTAAGACTTCCTCTTGAAAGCAAACCTTTGCAAGCATTAGTTTCAGAACCAATTAAACCGATAATCGATACAGTTGTTATGTCTAATGCTGTTCACGCATACGTGAGTCAATCTGATAAAGGAGAGCTTGTGATAGGAGCAGGTACTGACTCTTATATTTCTTATACACAAAAAGGTACTCACGAAATTGTTGAAGGTACTCTTAAAGCTATTTTAGAGCTCTATCCAATTTTTAGTAGGCTTAGAATGCTCAGACAATGGGGAGGTGTTGTAGATATTTGTCCAGATGCAAGCCCTATAATAAGTAAAACCTCTGTTAAAGGACTTTATTTTAATTGTGGTTGGGGAACTGGTGGATTTAAGGCTACACCTGGTTCAGGACATCTATTCGCACATACTATAGCGAGAGATGAACCACACTCTTTAAATGCAGCTTTTAATATCAATAGATTTATAAGTGGAGATCTTGTTGATGAACATGGTGCCGCAGCAGTAGCTCATTAATATGTTTATAATTAAATGTCCATATTGTGGTGAAAGAGATCATAGTGAGTTTAACTATGGCGGAGAAGCTCATTTAGTAAGACCTAAGCAACCAACTGAGTTAAGCGATGATCAATGGGCTGAATATTTATTTATGAAAAAAAATATAAAAGGACTTCAATATGAAAGATGGAATCATTCTCACGGATGCAGACGTTGGTTCAATGCTGCCAGAGATACATCAAACGATAAAATTCATTCTGTTTATAAAATTGGAGAAAAACCCAATAAATAATGACAAACGAATATAGATTATCTTCTGGTGGACAAATTAATAGAAGTGAAAGTATTTCATTTAAATTTAATGGAAAAACTCTTTATGGTTACAAAGGTGATACTTTAGCTTCAGCTCTGTTAGCAAATGGAATTCATTTAGTCGGTAGAAGTTTTAAATATCATAGACCAAGAGGAATATTTACATCCGGAGTTGAAGAACCAAATGCATTAGTTCAAATCATTAAAGATAAGGGTAAAACCGATCCAAATTTGCGAGCTACCCAAATTGAAATTTATGAAGGTTTAAATGCAACAAGTCAGAATTCTTGGCCTTCGGTAAATTTTGATTTAGGATCAATTAATAATTTATTCTCACCTATTATTCCGGCTGGCTTTTATTACAAAACTTTTATGTGGCCAGCAAGTCTATGGGAAAATGTATATGAATATTTTATTAGAAAAGCAGCTGGTTTAGGAAAATCTCCTACAAAAAAAGATCCTGATATTTATGATCATTGTTATTATCATTGTGAAGTTCTTATCGTTGGTGCAGGACCAGCTGGATTAATAGCTGCAAAAACAGCTTTAAATTCTGGAAAAAAAGTGCTTTTAGTTGATGAGAGGCCAAATTTTGGTGGAAATTTAAATTTTTCCAACAAAGATTATAATAAAATAAATGAATTGGCTCCTTTAGAATGGATAAAGAAAACTTGTCTAGAATTACAAAAAAATAAAAATATCAAAATATTAAGTAGAACTAGCGTTGCTGCTTACCACAATTATAATTATTTAATAATGATGCAAAATTTAACTGATCATTTGCCTGATAAAGATAAAAAAGAAAAAATAAGACAGCGTTTATGGAAGGTTAGAGCAAAAAAAGTTATTTTAGCTACAGGATCAATTGAAAGACCGATGATTTTTGATTGTAATGATAGACCTGGAATAATGCTTTCTTCAGCTGTAAGAAAATATGCTAATACCTATGGGGTAAAATGCGGTGATAATATTAGCATTTTCACAAATAACGATGATGCATATGAAACTGCCATTACTCTACATAACAAGGGTGTTAAAGTTAAATCAGTAATAGATATACGAGAAAAATCAGATGGCGCTCTCCCTAAAAAATGTAACGAACTGGGTATCAAAATACATTGGAAAAGTGCTGTAATTTATACAGAAGGATATAAAAAAATTAATAAAATTCATATAATGAGTTTATCAAAAGACAATACCAATGTTGTTGGAAATAAATTAAAAATAGATTGTGATTTATTATGTGTCTCTGGTGGTTATACTCCAGCAGTACATTTATTTACGCAATCAGGTGGTAAATTAGATTATAACGAAAAAAAACATTATTTCTTTCCGAAAAAAAATACTCTTAACCAAATATCTGTGGGTTCTTGTAATGGAACTTTTGGATTAAAAAATATTATCTCAGAAGCTCAAGAAAAAACTAGAGAATTTCTTAATATCAGTGAAGCAGAACAGTTTAATATTTTAGAGCCTGAAAGAGGAGTTTTTGAAAATATATGGTTGATACCAAGTAACAAAATTTCAGGAAAAACTAAATCTTTTGTTGACTATCAGAATGACTCTACAGTTAACGATATTAAACTTGCATTGAGAGAAGGTTTTAAATCAATAGAGCACGTTAAAAGATATACGACTACTGGTATGGCTACGGATCAAGGAAAAATTGCTAATATGCATGCTTTAGGAATCATCTCTGAAATTACAAATACTAAATTAGGTGAATTAGGTACAACAACTTTTCGTCCACCCTACTCTCCAATAACTTTCGGAGCTCTTGTAGGAAGAAATGTTGGGCAGTTTTTTGATATCACCAGGAAAACACCAATGCATGATTGGCACGAAAAAAATAATGCAAAATTTGAAGATGTTGGTCAATGGAAAAGGGCTTGGTATTACACTTTGGGTAATGAAAATATGTATGATGCAGTCCAAAGAGAATCTAAAGCAGCGAGAACAAAAGCTGGGATTTTAGACGCCTCAACTTTAGGAAAAATTGACATCCAAGGAAGTGATGCCTCTGAGTTTTTAAATCGTGTTTACACAAATGCATGGAGTAAACTGGCTATAGGAAAATGCAGATATGGTTTAATGCTAAATGAAGATGGAATGGTTTATGACGATGGTGTTACAACACGTTTAAATGAAAATCATTATATAATGACAACCACAACAGGTGGTGCTGCTACCGTAATGAGTAAGCTTGAAGATTTTCTACAAACAGAATGGCCTGAATTAAAAGTTTATTTAACTTCTGTAACTGATCATTTCGCGACTGTAAGTGTATGTGGTCCTCATAGTAAAAAAATATTAGAAAAAGTAACACAAAATATCGACTATTCGGATAGTAACTTTCCACATATGAGTTTTAAAAATGGTTTAATAGATAAAATAAAATGTCGTGTTATGAGAATAAGTTTCACTGGTGAACTAAGTTACGAAATAAATGTTCAAGCAAATTATGGTCAATCAGTTTGGGAAAAATGTATGGCTGCTGGAAAAGAATATGGAATCACGCCATATGGTACAGAAGCTATGCATTTATTAAGGGCTGAGAAAGGTTTTATAATAGTAGGTCAAGAAACTGACGGAACTGTTACTCCTGTAGATTTACAAATGGATTGGATAGTTAGTAAGAAAAAGTATGATTTTATTGGGAAAAGATCCTTATATAGATCAGATACAATGAGAGAAGATAGAAAACAATATGTAGGTTTATTAACTAATGATCCAAAAGAAATTCTTGAAGAAGGAGCACAGATAGTGGCTGAAGTTAAAAACAAACCTCCAATGAACATGATTGGACATGTAACATCAAGCTACTATAGTCCTAACTTAAATAAATCTATTGCATTAGCAGTTGTTAAAAATGGAAAAAAATTAAAAGGAAAAAAACTTTATGTTCCTATGCCAAACAAAACTATAGAGGTAATAGTATCAGATACAATTTTTTTAGATAAAGAAGGTAAGAGATTAAATGCTTAATTTTACTTCGCCAATTACAGAAAGTCATACTTATAATAATTTTTCAATGAAGGAAAAGACCCCCGTAGCAAAAATTAATTTACGAGGTGATTTAGAAAATAAAGATTTTGTTAGTAAAGCTGGAAAAATATTAGGAATGATTCTCCCAAAAGAAGCATTCTCTACATCTACAAAAGAAAAAATTACATGTATGTGGCTGGGACCCAACGAATGGCTTTTGGTTTCAAATGATACTGTAACTAAAGAATCAAATGACTATGAATTAGAACAAATATTATTTAACGATATTTCAAAGACAGATTTAGGTTCTGTAACAAATGTTAGTGACCATTACACTATATTTAATTTAGCTGGTTCTAATATTTTTGAGATTCTTTCTAAAGGATGTCCTTTTGATTTTAATTCTAAAAATTTTGGGGATAACAAAGTAGTTCAAACCATACTTAACCATGTTGATGTAACTATACATAGAAAAACAAATGAAAATGTTGATCTTTATGTTAGAAGATCTTTTGCAGATCACCTATGGGCTTGGATTAAGGATAGCGCTAGGTTTATCTAACCTTGTTTTAAAATAATACATAATAATAAAAAAATAAGAAATCGAGAAGAACCAATTTATTCCAACCCATATCCAAAAAAAGGTGCTGAAACTAGCATCAATATGCTTTGCTATATAAAATACTACTATTGGATTAAGCACGTTCCTAAAAAAGTTTGAAATCATAGCCATTTCTGATTTTTTTAAAGCCATAAAAAAACCATTTGATAGGAAGAAGACTGGGTACGCAGGTAAAACGAACGCTGAAATTTTTAAATATCTTTTTCCATATTCTATTACTTCCAGATTATTCGAAAAAATACTTGTAATAATACTTGCTGATATAAAGACAATAATTCCGGAAATTACCATTATAACGAAAGAATACTTTATAGCTGTAATATAAGTTTCCTTTATTCTATTAAAGTTTTTAGCACCATAATTTTGAGCTATTATTGAAATAATTGCTGTGTTGATACCTAAAATAGGAAGAAGAACTACTTGTTCAATTCTTGTTCCTGCTCCATAGCCAGCAGCAGCATATTCTCCTGATTGACCAACATAAGTAAAAATAATAGCTGCAGCCAATGCATAACCACAAATTGATACGCTTATTGGCATTGATTGAAAAAAAATATTTTTAAAGAAAATAAATTTAGGTGTTAAATAATTTTTATTTATCTCTCTTACTCGATTATTTCTTAAGATTTTAATCAAAATGATAACTAATGATACTGATTGTGCAATTATAGTTGCGATACCAATACCCTTCACTCCCATGGCTGGTATAAAAAGAAAACCAAAAATTAGAATTGGATTTAAAATAATATTAAGAAAGAAAGACAAAACTAAGATATTTCTATAAGTTTTTGTATCTCCCTCGGCATGTAGAAAAGAGTTTAATGCTACAACCAAAATAAAAAGGATTGAACCTGAATAAATAACATTTGTATATTCAAGTCCTAAAAAAACAACTTCGTCAGTTGATCCCATCAAATAAAAGATTTTTTCGGCATAAGTTAATCCTAAATAAGTGATAATTATAGAAACTAAGATCCCGTAAAAAATAATATGTGTAAAATAATTTAAAGTTTTATTTTTATCTTTTTCACCAATGCTGTTTCCAATCAATGATGTGCCAGCTACGGTAACGCCAATGGATGTTGCAACTATTATAAAGTAGATTGGAAAAGATTTACTTAATGCTGATAGTGCCTCGGGTGATATTTTGCCAGCAAAAAATGTATCTACAATATTATAAAGTGTTTGAAAGAGAGTACCAACCATAGCGGGTACAGCAAGTTTTCTAACTAATTTTGGAATATTATCTTTTAATAAATTCATTTTAAAACTCTTTTTGGAATATGTGCTTTTTTCCAAGTTTTTTTGCAAGATTTATTTGCTTCTGTCTCATTCTAAATCTTTCTTTTTGCGAAGTTTTTAAATAGTCGTGACAATTTGGACACGATACACCCTCCTCGTATTTTTTTGATTTTTTATCTTTAGGTGATATAGGTTCTCTACAACCACTACATATTGAATATTTGCCAGTTCCTAATCCATGTTTAATTGAAACTCTGTTATCAAATACATAGCATTCACCTCTCCATAAACTTTTATTTTTTTTTATTTTTTTTAAGTAATTTATAATTCCACCCTTTAATTGAAAAACATTCTTAAAACCTTTTTTTTTTAGAAAGACACTCGCTTTTTCACATCTTATTCCACCAGTGCAAAACATTGCTATAGTTTTATTTTTATCTAAATTTTTTAAATAATTTGGAAATTCTCTAAAATTATTAACATTAGGATTTATAGATTTTTTAAATGTTCCAATTTTATGTTCAAATGGTTTTCTTGTATCTATTAAATATGTATTTTTATCTTTTATCAATTTATTCCATTTTAATGGTTCTATGTGACTATTTGTTTTTCTTTTAATAATTTTTATTCCCATGGGTACAACTTCTTTTTTTATTTTTATTTTACCTCTATGAAATGGTTGAAGCCTGCTCTTAGCAAAATTTTCGCTATCAAAATTATTAAATTTAAAAGTCGACTTTATTTTTTCTAATACAAAATTTAGATTTTTTTTATCGCTAGATATCGTTCCATTAATACCTTCTTTTGAAATAATGATTGTTCCTCGAATGCCGTAATTGGTAAAGTATGTGTTTAAAATTGCTCTATTTTTTTTAAGATTAACTATTTTTTTAAACTTATAAAATCCTGAAATAAAATACATTACAACTTTCTACAAACTGTAAGACCATCACCAATTGGTAAAATAAAATTCTCTATACGATTATCATTTTTAATAAATTCATTAAAATCTCGCATAGTTTTTGTTTGTTTATTATTAATTGTTTTTTTGTGAACATCCCCATGCCATAGAACATTATCGAATATTATAAGTGCTCCTGTATTAACTAGATCGATGCATTTTTTATAGTAATTAATATAATTTCCTTTATCAGCATCAATAAAAATAAGATCAAATTTTTTTTCTTCTTGTGAAATTTTTCTAAGAGAATCTAAAGCTGGACCTATAACAGCTTTAATCTTTGTTTCTAAATTAGCCTTTTTGAAAAAATCTTTAGCAATTTTGCAAATTTTTTCATCATGATCTAAGGTGGTTAATTTTCCATCATCTGGTAAAGCCAAAGCCATAGTAAGGGCACTAAAACCTGTAAAAGTTCCTATTTCTAAACAATTTTTTACATTTTGTATTTTAATTATTAGTTGAAGGAAGTGAGCTTGTGTTTCTGCAATTTGCATTCTTTGTAAATCACCTAACTTTTTATTATGTTCCAAAATATCCTTTTGTACATCATGCAAAGGTTTAGTGTGATTATATATATAGTCTAGAAGATCTTCTGTAACTTCGATATTTTTCAACATCTCATTTTAACTTATTTTTAAGAATTTGATTAATGAGTTGGGGGTTGGCTTTTCCTTTAGATAGTTTCATTACTTCACCAACAAAATATCCAAAAAGTTTCTCTTTTCCAGATTTATATTGAGTTACTTTATCCTTATTTTTGGAAAGCACCTTAACAACTATTTTTTCCAATTCTTTAGGATCGCTTTGTTGTGTTAAACCTTCTTTCTCTACAATTTGAATTGGGTCTTTATCATCAATTTGCATTTTTTCAAAAACACCTTTTGCAATTTTTCCAGAAATTTTTCCTGATGAAATCATTTTAATTAATGCTGATAAGTTTTTTGCACTTACAGGTGATTGTGAAATGGATAAATTCTTTTTATTTAATACAGCAAACAATTCAACTATAATCCAATTAGTTGCTAATTTTTTATCACATTTTTTAACAACCTCTTCATAATATTCTGAAATCTCTTTTTCCGAAACTAATATATTTGCTTCGTAGGAAGACAAATTGTGTTCCTTTATAAATCTTTCTTTTTTTTGATCTGGTAGTTCTGGAAGTTCTTTTTTTAATTTATCTATTAAATTTATGTCTAAATGTAATGGTAATAAATCAGGATCTGGAAAATATCTATAATCATGAGCATCCTCTTTCGATCTCATGGATCTTGTAACGTTTTTTTTTGTGTCAAATAACCTTGTTTCTTGATCTATTTTCTTGCCTGACTCAAGCAGTTCAACCTGTCTTCTTGCCTCGTGTTCAATAGCCATTTGCATAAATTTAATTGAATTTACATTTTTAATTTCACACCTTGTTCCAAATTTTTTATCTCCTACCTTTCTAACTGAAACATTAACATCAGCTCTAAGAGAACCCTCTTGCATATTTCCATCACAGGTGCCTATATATCTCATTATTGATCGTAACTTTTTAATATACGAATTTACCTCTTCAGGAGATCTTAAATCCGGTTTACTTACTATTTCCATTAATGCTATTCCAGATCTATTAAGATCTACAAGAGAATTATCAGGATCCATGTCATGAATACTTTTTCCTGCATCTTGTTCTAAATGAAGTCTTTCAATACCAACTTTTTTAGTCCCGTAGGGCATGTCAAGAACAACCTCACCCTCACCTACTATTGGATTTTTATACTGTGATATTTGATATCCTTGCGGTAGATCAGCATAAAAGTAATTTTTTCTATCAAAAACTGAATTCAAATTTATTTTAGCATTTAAACCTAATCCTGTTTTTATACTTTGCTCCACGCAAAATTGATTTATAACCGGAAGCATACCAGGAAAAGCTGAATCTACTAGACTTACTTGAGTATTAGGCTCGGCTCCAAATTTTGTAGGTGATGAAGAAAAAAGTTTAGATTTTGATAAAACTTGAGCATGAACTTCTAAACCTATTATGACTTCCCATTTTTCCTTTTCACCATTTATAAAATAATCAAATTTTATTTCTGTCATTAGATCCACCAAACTTTGAAATTTTTATTAAAATCAGCCCTTTTTTCTATTGCGAGTGATAAATTTAAAATTGTCTGTTCATCAAATGCTTTTCCAATTAATTGTAAACCTAAAGGCAAATTATTTTTATCATAACCAGCTGGAACTGATATTGCTGGTAAACCAGACAAATTTACCGGTACTGTAAAAATATCATTTAAATACATAGATACTGGATCGTTAGTCTTATCGCCTATTTTAAACGCTGAACTGGGTGTTGAGGGAGTTAATATTGCGTCAACATCGTGAAAAGCTTTATCAAAATCATTTTTTATAAGTTGTCTGACTTTTTGTGCTTTTAAATAATAAGCATCATAATAACCAGAGGATAAAACGTAAGTTCCAATTAAAATTCTTCTTTTAACCTCATCACCAAATCCTTCTGATCTAGTATTTTCGTACATTTCAATTAAATTTTTACCTTTGGCTCTGTGACCGTATTTGACTCCGTCATATCTTGCTAAGTTTGAAGATGCTTCTGCAGGTGCGACTATATAATATGCTGGAAGAGCATACATGGTATGTGGTAAAGAAATATTTTTTACGATCGCACCAGCATCTTTTAAATATTCTATTCCCTTTTTCCATAGATCATCAATTTCTTTCGGCATGCCATCAACTTTATATTCTTTGGGTATACCTATTTTTAATCCTTTAACTTTATCTGTTAACTTAGAAGAATAATTATCAACTTTTGTGTCTACAGATGTTGAATCTTTAGAATCATAACCTGACATAGCTTGAAAAAGCAAAGCACAATCTTCAACATTTCGTGTCATCGGCCCAGCCTGATCTAAAGATGAGGCGAAAGCTACTATACCCCATCTTGAACATCTTCCGTAAGTTGGTTTTAATCCTACTGTACCAGTAAATGAAGCTGGTTGCCTAATTGATCCACCCGTGTCTGTACCAATAGTAGCTGGAGTGAGTCCAGCAGCCAAAGCAGATGCAGATCCTCCTGAAGATCCACCTGGAACTAATTTTTCTCCATATGGATTAATTACATTACCAAAGAAACTAGTTTCATTAGAAGATCCCATAGCAAATTCATCACAATTTAATTTGCCCAGCAAAAATGCACCTTGTGACCACAAATTATTTGTAACTGTTGATTCGTAAGTTGGGATAAAATTATGTAAAATTTTGCTTCCAGCAGTAGTTCTAACATTTTTAGTACAAAACAAATCTTTTACAGCTATAGGAACGCCTGATAATAAACCTTTATAATTTTTATTTTTATCAAAATTTTTTGCAGATTTAATAGCTTCTTCGAAACACTCAGTGATGTATGTATTTAATTTTTTTGATTTTTTAGATTGATCAATAAATGATTTAGTAACTTCCTCAGAAGTAAATTCTTTCTTTTTAATGCCATTAATTATTTTTGTTAAAGATAACTCAGAAATGTTTGACATTTTATTCTATCACCTTAGGTACAACAAAAAATTCGTCATTTTTTTCTGGGGAATTTTTAAGTATTTGGTCTCTTATTTTTCCATCTTTAACTTCGTCTTTTCTCGACTTAAGCGAAGCATTAATTATAGATGTCAAAGGATCAACTTTATCAGTATTCAGGCTATTTAGTTTTTCAATAAAAGTAATTATTGATGTTAAATCTTTAGATAAAGTGTCCGCTTTCTTTTCATCCAAAGAAATTCTAGCTAATTTTGATATATGCTTTACTGTATCTTTATCTATTGACATTTGTGATTATTGGCAAATAAGTAGGAAAATAGCATTTAAGATGAAAACATACAATATACTCAGTAATGATGAATTTAAAACAAATATCGGAAATAATTCGAGATTGTTAGGAATAGACCCTGGTAATAAGAATATAGGATTCGCAATATGTGACGAAAATAAAAAAGTTGCTACTCCGCTCAAAATTATTAAAAAGAGCAGACTTAAAACATTAATAGAAGAAATTAACGAGATTATTAAAGAAAATAATATAAAAGGGATCGTTGTAGGAAATCCAATTAATATGGATGGGACAGTTGGAAAATCTTCACATGCTGCCAATACCTTTGCAAAACAATTATCAACAATTGTTACTGTTCCTATCACTATGTGGGATGAAAGGCTTTCTAGCGAAGGAAGTTTTAAAATAACCAAAGAATTAGGGACAAATGTGTCTGATAGAATCAATAAACTAGATAAAAATGCAGCAGCTTTTATCCTGCAGGGTGCTATTGATTATCTGTCAAATTAATTAAAATACTTGCATAGCCACCCGTAAAGGGTTATAGAGTTGATTTTAATGGCTGTAATTAAAAAACTTAAAGCTGTTAAATTTATTCAAAATCACCTCTTAGGTATTCAAGATATCTCTTTTTCTCAAGTTGCTGAAATACTAAAACAAGCAAAAACATTTATAACTTTGAATAAGAGTTCATCAAAAAAAATGGACATCTTAAGAGGAAAAACTCAAATCAACCTATTTTTTGAACCTTCAACAAGAACACAAAGTTCATTTGAACTTGCTGGAAAAAGACTTGGTGCTGACGTTATGTCTATGAATATAGTTAACTCTGCAATTAAAAAAGGAGAAACTCTAATTGATACCGCCATGACATTAAATGCAATGCATCCTGATATAATTGTAATTAGGCATCCAGATTCTGGCGCTCCAAACCTACTATCTCAAAAAGTTAATTGCGCTGTAATAAATGCAGGCGATGGTAGACGCGAACATCCTACTCAAGCATTGTTAGATGCTTTAACAATAATAAATAGAAGAGGTAAAGTTGAAGGATTAAAAATAGCAATTTGTGGAGATATTCTGCATTCACGTGTAGCAAGATCAAACATCTATTTGATGAATATGCTAGGTGCTGAAGTTAATGTAGTTGCACCCAAAACACTATTACCTCATTCTATAGAACGACTTGGTGTTAAAGCTTTTACTGATATGAAAAAAGGTTTGGATGGTTGCGATATAGTTATGATGTTAAGATTGCAAAACGAAAGGATGCATGGATCTTTCCTAGCGTCGGCTAGAGAATACTATGAATTTTTTGGTTTAACCCCAGATAAATTAAAATTAGCAAAAAAAAATGCTCTTATTATGCACCCAGGTCCTATGAATAGAGGAGTTGAGATTGATACAAATTTGGCAGATGACATCAATAGAAGCGTAATCAGAGAGCAGGTTGAGTTTGGTGTTGCTATCAGAATGGCATGTTTAAAAATTTTTTGTAAAAAAACTTAATGAAAGAAAAATATTTAATTAACGCAAGACTAATTGATCCAAAGAATAATATGGATGAGTTTGGTGGATTAATTGTCGATTCTAAAGGTCAAATAAAGGCTGCGGGAAAAAAAGTTGCTAATGGAAATTTACCTTCAGGAGCTGAAAAAATTGACTTAAAAAAACAAGTATTAATACCAGGAATAGTCGATATGAGAGTTTTTGTTGGAGAGCCTGGATACGAATATAAAGAAAATTTCAGAACACTTAGTGACGCTGCTTTATCTGGTGGAGTAACATCTGTTGTGTCTATGCCAAATACATCTCCAGTAATAGATAATGTTTCAATGGTAGACTTTTTGAAAAGAAGAGGAAGAGACAAATCAAAAATTAATATTTTTCCTGCCGCTACATTAACAAAAAATGCTGAAGGTAAACAAATGACTGAATTTGGTCTTCTAAAAAGAAAAGGTATCATAGCTTTTACAGATGGAACTAAAACTATTCAAGATCCTGAAGTTATGTCAAGAATTATGAACTTGGCAAGTCAATCGCAAACTTTAATTATGCAACATGCGGAAGATAACATACTATCAAAGAATGGGTTGATTAATGAAGGTGAAATATCAACAAGACTTGGCCTAAAAGGAATACCATTTCTTGCTGAAAAAATAATAGTTGAGAGAGATTTATCTTTTTTAGAAGAATATTACTGCAGATATCACATTTCTCAAATCTCATCAGCAAAAACAATCTCGGTGATAAAAAAAGCAAAAAAAGATGGAAAAATCTTTACAGCAGGAGTTTCTATTAACAATTTATCTCTTAATGAAAACGACATTGGTGATTTTAAAACTTTTTTAAAATTATCTCCTCCACTCAGAACAGAGAATGACAGACTTGCACTTGTTGAATCTGTTAATGATGGCACAGTCGATGTAATAGTATCTGATCACAAACCACAAGATGAGGAATCAAAAAGATTAACATTTGCACAGGCAGCTACTGGAGCAACTGGGGTAGAGACATTGTTGCCATTATGTCTTGAGCTTTTTCACAATAAATCTGTTAAACTCAAAAAATTAATTGCATCAATTACATCCAATCCTGCAAAAATACTTGGAATAAACAAAGGGTCATTTGACAAAGGAAGTGATGCCGATTTATGCGTATTTGATATAAATAAAGCGTGGGTGGTTGATAAAAATAAGTTAAAATCGAAATCTAAAAACACTCCTGTTGAAAATAGAAAATTACAAGGTCAGGTATTAAAAACATTCGTAAAAGGTGAGCTATCATACGAGAGAGTTTAAAAATTAATGGATATTTTTCTAGTCTTTTTATTTTCTTATATAAGTGGTTCTATACCATTTGGATTACTATTAACAAAAATATTTAGAAATCAGGATATTCGAAAAATTGGTTCTGGTAACATTGGAGCAACAAATGTACTTCGAACAGGCAATAAATTCCTAGCTGCTGTGACACTAGTATTGGATATCTTAAAAGGGTATTTGCCTGTTATTATCACTATAAGATATTTTCCTGATTTAATTTATCTATCATGCTTGATAACTTTCTTGGGTCACATATTTCCAGCATGGTTAAATTTTAAAGGTGGAAAAGGAGTAGCTACATATTTAGGTATACTATTTGCATTATCTTTAGAATTAGGTTTACTATTTATCTTTACATGGGTAGTTGTAACTTTAATTTTTAGATATTCATCAATATCTTCTATGTTTGCATCTCTTACTATCTTTATTACCATGTTAATAAAGGAAACTGCTTTACAATCTATCAATTCTAAAGATGATCTAGGTGAAGGTTTAATATTAATACTATTTATTTTTTTTATTTTAATAATATTTACTCACAGAAAAAATGTTTCTAACCTGAAAAATAATACTGAAGAGAAAATAAAAATCTAGATATAAAGCCACTTTTTTAATACTTTAAAACCTTAAATTGACAAATCAAATTATATTTGAAAGTTTCTTAAAGAATTATAAATGAACTTAGTAATTGTAGAGAGCCCAGCTAAAGCAAAAACAATTAATAAATATCTTGGTAAAGATTACAAAGTTTTAGCTAGTTATGGTCATATACGAGATCTACCATCAAAAAATGGATCCGTAGATCCTGAAAATAATTTTCAAATGCTTTGGGAAATAGATTCTTTTTCAAAAAAATATTTAAAAGAAATCACAGATACTGCTGCAGACTCAAGTAAAATAATTCTAGCAACTGACCCTGATCGTGAAGGTGAGGCTATTGCTTGGCATGTCAAAGAAGTATTAGATCAAAAAAAATTATTAAAAGACAAAAAGGTAGAAAGAGTTGTTTTCAATGAAATTACAAAAAAAGCTGTTATGAAAGGTATAGAAAACCCTAGAGATATTGAGCCTCTCCTAGTCGACGCTTACATGGCTAGAAGAGCATTAGACTATTTAGTTGGATTCAATATTTCCCCAATTTTGTGGACTAAGCTACCAGGATCTAAATCTGCTGGACGTGTACAGTCCGTTGCTTTGAAATTAATTACTGAAAGAGAACATGAGATTGAATTATTTAACCCTAAGGAATTTTGGACTTTAAAAGTGAACTTTAAAGACAAGAACAATAATATAGTAACATCCAATATTTCTCAACTTGAAGGTAACAAAGTTGAAAAATTCTCTTTTAAAAATAAAGAGGACATTAATGCAGCCGCTGAGCGTATAAAAAAAATTAAATTTAGTATTTCCGATATATCGTCAAAAATTGTAAGTAGAAATCCCTCAGGTCCTTTCACTACATCAACACTACAGCAAGTTTCCTCTGGAAGATTAGGATTGGGTGCTTCAAGAACAATGCAAATTGCTCAAAAACTTTATCAAGGAATTGAAATTGATGGTGAAACTATAGGTTTAATAACATATATGAGAACTGATGGAACAAACATATCAGAAGAAGCAGTGTCTAATTTTAGAAATTTTATTAAAGATGAATATGGAAATGAATATCTTCCTAAAGACCCTCTTAATTATTCTGGTAAAAAAGCAAAAAATGCTCAGGAAGCTCACGAAGCTATACGACCTACTGATATTGATAAATCTCCAGAGAAAGTAAAAAAATATTTAAGTCCAGAGCAATATAAAGTTTATGATCTAATTTGGAGTAGAGCTTTATCCTCTCAAATGCAATCAGCACAATTTGATAGAAATACAATTACTATTACATCTAATAACAAAGAAACTATTTTAAAAACTGTTGGATCTGTAATTAAATTTGATGGGTATTTAAAAGTTTATAAAGACCCTAAAAAAGAAGATGGAGAAAGCATTTTACCTAAAATGTCAACTGGCCCTGTTGATATTCAGAGTCTTGTAGATGAACAACATTTTACTCAACCACCACCCAGATATTCGGAAGCAAGTTTAGTAAAAAAACTTGAAGAATTAGGTATTGGAAGACCGTCTACATACGCAAGTATTATTTCTGTAATATCTACCAGGGGTTATGTTGAAATTTTAAATAAAAGATTTCATCCTACGGATAGAGGAAAATTAATAACAGCTTTTTTAGAAAAACTATTTTCTAAATATGTAGACTATAATTTTACAGCTGGATTAGAAAATCAATTAGATGAAATCACTTCAGGAAAAGAAGGATGGATTAAAGTTCTAGAAATGTTTTGGAAAGACTTTAATCAAAATGTCGCTGAAGTTAAGGAAAAAAGAACAAGAGAAGTCTTAGATTTATTGAATGATAGTCTGGGTTCCTTAATATTTGATAGAGATAATGACGGTAATATTGATAGAAAATGCAAGCTCTGCGCGAATGGACAATTAAGTCTAAAAAATAGTTTCCGTGGAGGTGCTTTTATTGGTTGTTCTAATTATCCAGAATGTAAATTTACGAGGCCTTTGTCAAAAGCGAAAGCTGCACAGCAATCACAATTGGCTGAACCAAAATTAATTGGAAAACATGAAAATGGTAATGATATGTACCTAAAAGTTGGCAGATTTGGTCCATACATTCAATATGAAAAAATACCTGAATCTGTTAATGAAGAAATTAAAAAAACAAAAAAGAATAAGAAAAAAAAAGAACAAGATAATAATTTTAAAAATGTTTCAATTCCAAAAGGTATCTCGATTGACTCAATTGATTTACAGAGAGCAAATTTTTTATGTTCATTACCTAAAGTTATTGGTCAACATCCGGATACAGGAATTGATATAACGTTAAACTCTGGAAGATTTGGACCTTATTTAAAATGCGAGAATAAATCTGCAAGAATTGAATCAGTTGAGGATATATTTACTATAGGTTTAAATAGAGCTGTTACCATGATAGCTGAAGCTAAACCTGGTAGAATTTCTTCATCAGAAATTAAGCATTTGGGTGAGCATCCTGAAGATAAGAAACCTGTTAGAGTTATGAAAGGAAAGTTTGGTCCTTATATTAAATATAAATCTATCAATGCTACAATACCTGAAGAAAAAGACCCAACTGAATTAACAATGAATGATGCTTTAGTATTGATTGAAAAAAGAATAGAATATGATAAAACCAAGAAAAGGAGAAAAAAATAAATGAAAATATTAAAATCTTTACCACTAATTATTATATTGACACTTTTTAGTTCCAATTCATTTGCTGCCGAAAGTGAAGAATGTGAGTCACTGCTCAAAGCTAAAACTGGAGTTAAATTGTTAGAAAGTTGGAAGTGCAAAGCTGGAAAGTCCAGTGATGGAGATGGCCTTAGCAAAAAACTTAAAAACTTATTTAAAAAGAAAAATTAATACTTGACCTCTATATCCGATAAACTTAAAGGGTTAAATATAGTTATACCTGATGCTCCGGCACCAGTTGGAGCTTACGTTGCATTTAAAAAAATAAAAAATCTACTTTATATTTCGGGACAGCTACCTATATCTTCTAATGGTGAAATGATAAAAGGAAAAATTGGTAAAAATCTTAATCTTCAGGATGGTCAAAAGGCATCAAGATATTGTGTGATTAATATTATAGCACAAGCCAAAAAGGCTATGAATGGAGATCTTGATAAGATCAAAAATTGTGTGAAGATTACAGGATATGTAAATTCTACTGATGATTTTTATGATCAACCTAAAGTTATAAATCCTGCTTCTGAAACTTTATCTGAAATATTTGGTGATAACGGAAAACATACTAGAGCTGCTGTAAGTACTAATTCGCTACCACTCGGAGCAGCAGTTGAAATAGATGCTATCTTCGAAATTTAATAAAATTATCTTCCTATTGAATAATATAAAAAGCCTAACTTTTGCATTTTTGATGAAGAATATAAGTTCCTCATATCGTAGATCTTAACTTTTTTATTTTTTGAAACTTTTTTAAAATCAATAGTCTTAAATTCATCCCATTCGGTATGGATTATAATCAAATCAGCTTTTTTACAGGCTTCTTTAATATTTCTGCAGAAAGAGATATTTTTAAGCCTAGAAAATTCTTTCTTTTCACCTGACGGATCATAATAATTAATTTTTGCTCCTTTTTTTTGTAAAAAAGGTAATAATTTTAAGCTGGAAGACTGTCTCATGTCGTCTGTATTTGGCTTAAAAGTTACTCCAAGAACTGCTATTTCTTTATTTTTTATCTTATTTGATAAAATCCTCTTAATTCTTTCTATAAGTAAAATTTTTCTATTAGAATTAGATTTCATAACAGATTTAATGATGGATAAATTTGTTTTATATTGATCGCCTGTAACAGCTAGTGCTGCAATATCTTTTGGAAAACATGAGCCTCCATATGCTGGACCAGCTCTTAAAAAACGGCTACCTATTCTTTTATCAAGGCCCATACCAATAGATACATCCTCAACATTTACTCCAGTCTTTTCACATAAATTTGCTATTTCATTAATAAATGAAATTTTTGTCGCTAGAAATGCATTTGAAGCATATTTAATTAATTCAGCTCCTCTCCTGCTGGTTGATAAAAAAAATGCACCTTTTTTGATTAGAGGATCATACAAAGATTCTAATTTACGGATAACTTTCTTATTATTGCATCCAATAACAATTCTGTCTGGAAATCTAAAATCTCTTATAGCTTCACCTTCTCGTAAAAATTCTGGATTAGAGACAACTTCAAACAATTTCTTTTTTTTCTTTTTTAGAATGATCTTTTCGACTATGTCTCCGGTTGAAACTGGTACTGTGGATTTGTTAACAATTATCTTAAATTTATTTATGTATTTACTAAGTTCATTTGCTGCATTAAAAACATATTTAAGATTAGCAGATTTTTTTCCTTTTGATGAAGGCGTACCTACACAAATAAAAATAATATCAGATTTTATTACAGCATCTTTTAAGTTCGTGCTAAACTTTAATCTATTTGATAAATAATTTTTTTTTACAATTTCAGATAAGCCAGGCTCATAGATAGGAATCTTGCCCATGTTTAACATATCAATCTTATCCTGATTATTATCTATACAATAAACTGTATTACCAAGGTCAGCAAAACATGCTCCACTTACTAGACCTACATATCCAACACCTATCATACAAATTTTCATAAGTTACAATCTCGATATTTGATGTGATGAATTAATATAACCGTGCATGGTCCCACAATCTAAGTATTTGCCGGCAAAAATATGTCCAATAAACTTATTTTTTTTCAAAATTAAAGATCTTATAGAATCTGTAATATGGATTTCGCCATTTTTTCCAGGTCTTTGGTTCTTTAATATTTTAAATATATTTTTGTGCAGTATATAACGTCCAATAACGGCATAATTCGAGGGAGCTTTAGTAATATTTGGTTTTTCGATAACATCTTTAATGATAAAATTTCTTTTATCAATTTTTTTTAAATTAAAAATACCCCATCTTGATACATCCCTTCTGTTAACCTTTTTAGATGCGATTATTGATGATCTATATTTTTTATGAAGTTTAATCATAGAGATTGAACAGTTTTTTTTAATTATTAAATCATCAGGCATTAACATTAAAAAAAAATTTGATTTAATTAAATTTTTGCATTTTAAAATAGCATCACCAGTTCCTTTTGGTGAGTTTTGATAAACAAATTTAATCATCTTTCTATATTTTTTAATTTTGGCATATTCGATTTTTAATCTTTTATTTCTAGGTTTTTTTCTTATTAGTTTTTTATAAAAAATATCGTTAAAAAAATAATGTTTGATCATTTTTTTTTTTGAAGAGATAATGAAAATAAATTCTTTTATGCCTGCTTCAATACATTCATCTAGAATATATTCTAATCCTGGTTTACCATTAATAGGAAGCAATTCTTTAGGTAAGACGCTTGTTAACGGCAATAATCTAGTTCCCAATCCAGCTAATGGAATAATAGCCTGTTTAATCATTGCTTTCTTTTACATATAATACTTAAATTTTACAAATGAAAATAATTAAAGACAAAAATAAACTGAGAAGTTTAATTCAAAACGATAAAAATTTAGGTTTTGTACCCACAATGGGAGCTATTCATAATGGTCATATGTCTCTTATTAGAAAATCAATAAGCCAATGTAATAATACGGTCGTATCTATATTTATTAACAAACCTCAATTTAATAAAAAAAGCGACTTTCATAAGTATCCGAGGGTTTTAAAGAAAGATATATCTATATTAAAAAAATTAAAAATTGATTATTTGTATTTACCTACAACAAAACAAATTTATCCTGATGGTCCAAATAAAAAAATTAAAATCAATAGATTTGAAAAAAAACTTTGCGGAAAACATAGACCAGGACATTTCAAATCTGTTGTTGATGTAGTTGATAGATTTATAAAAATAATAAATCCAAAAAGAATATATTTTGGTGAAAAAGATATGCAACAATTAAAAATTATATCTGATTATGTAAATAATAAATATAGAAACCTCAAAGTGGTTCCCTGTAAAACAGTAAGAAGTAAAAATGGAGTAGCAATATCTTCAAGAAATTTACTACTTTCAAAGAAAGAAACTATTATTGCATCTAGAATTTATAATATTTTAAAAAATGCTAAATATAAGCTTATAAATAAAAAAATTAATATTAATTATATTGAGAAGCAAATTAATAAATTTAATATAAAAAAAATTGAATATATTAAAGTGCTAGATATAAACAAACTTATAAAACCTCATTATAGTAAAAATAAGTACAGAATTTTTATATCTTATTATCTTGGTAAGACTAGGTTAATTGATAATATTTAGCCGTAGAAAAAATAAGCTCCTAATCCTAAAAACGTTAAAAATCCTATAACATCAGTTATTGTTGTAACAAAAACACTTGACGCAATAGCTGGGTCAATATTGAATTTTTTAAGAGACACAGGAACAAGAATTCCAAACAAACCAGCTGCTATCATATTTAATATCATTGATACAGCTATTAGAATTGATAAATTTATCTCCTTAAACCATAACTGAACAATTGCTCCAGTTATTATAGCAAATATTATACCATTCAAAATTCCAATAAAAAATTCCTTACCTACAACTTTTCTAAAATTTCTTTCTGACAACTCTTTTGTTGCTAGGGATCTTATTGTTACCGCTAAAGTTTGCATGCCAGCATTACCACCCATCGATGCAACTATCGGCATTAGGAAGGCAAGTGCCACCATTTGTTCAATGGATGCTCCAAACATACTAATTACCCAGGTAGCCAATAAAGCTGTAAATAAGTTAAGCAACAACCAATTAAATCTTCTTTTAGTCTTTTGAAAGATGCTGTCAGTAATTTCTTCATCTCCTACCCCAGCTAGTCTTAAAACGTCTTCTTCAGCTTCCTCCTTAAGGACTGTAAATACATCGTCTCCTGTTATCATGCCAACTAATTTATCATTTTTATCAACTACACCAGCAGATACCAAATTATAATTTTCAAAAATATATCCAACTTCCTCCTTATCCATATTTACTGGGATTAAAACTTGAGTTTCATTCATTATAGAATTCATTTTTGAATCTCTTGATGCTCTTAAAACTTTTGAAGAAGGTACTGTTCCAACAGGTTTAAAATTGCTATCAACAATAAAAATTTCTAAAAACTCTTCAGGTAAGTCTTTATTTTCTCTTAAATAATCTATCGTTTGACCAACAGACCAATTGCTTGGGATGGCAGTAAATTCTCTTTGCATAATTCGTGCAGCAGAGTCTTCGGGATAACTTAAACCTTCTTCCAACAAAAATCTATCTTTTGGTGGAAGTTTATCTAAAACTGTATTCTTCTTCTTTTCATCTAAATTTTCTATAATTTTTAAAGCATTATCAGATTCTAATCTTTTTAAGATATTTGCTATTGATTCCGTTGAAAGAAGAATAAAAATTTCACTTTGGATAGATTCATTTAACTCAATAAAGATTTCTGGATCAAGATTAAAACCCTCCAGCTCAATGAGCTTAGATCTATTTTCTTCACTCAGATTTTCAATTATATCAGCAGAATCAGCGGGATGAAGCTCTTTTAAAGTTCTATTTAAAAATTGAGTATCATTATCCTTAATTTTTTTGTTAAAAACGTTGATAAGTTCTTTATTAAACTCAAAATTAACTTTTTTATCTGATATTTTTTTTGTTAAACTCATAAAAGTAATAATTTATTAAATTTCGATACTGTTTATTTGATTTTTTTTATAACCACAAACTTAAAATGAACATGGAAGTTAAAAATAGCGTAAAACCAGTTGATTATGCAGATTCTATGAAAATTCTTGAAAAAAGAGTTGATGATGTAATTTCAGGTAAAAAAGGTGAATTTTTGTGGGTTTTAGAACATAAAACAGTATATACGGCCGGCACTAGTTACAATAGCAAAGATATAATTAATAAAAAAATTAAAGTTATAAAAACTAGAAGAGGAGGAAAAGTCACGCTTCATTCTAAAGGTCAAAAGGTAGTCTATTTTGTTATAAATTTAAATAAAAGAAAAAGAGATATAAGAAAATTAATTAGTAATATAGAATTATGTATAATTAACATTTTGAAGGCATATCATATAGAATCTCATGCTGACAAAAAAAGAATTGGAATTTGGGTAGAAGATAAAAATTCGACAAAAAAAATAGCTGCAATAGGATTAAGAATCAGAAGATGGGTTGCATATCATGGTTTTTCTATTAATGTTTCTAATGACCTAACTATGTATAAAGATATTATACCATGTGGAATTTCAGATAGAGGAGTTACAAGTTTAAAAAAAATTGGAGTTAGAAGATTTGATAAAATAAATGATATAATTATCAATAAATTTTTAGATATTTTTCATTGATAGCTTTTTTAAATGATAAAGGAGGTTCGGCAGTAAAACTATATTTTTTTCCTGCTATTGAGAATCTTATTTTATGAGCATGCAGCATTAATGTACCCCTCCTATTATGATTTCTTGATAATCTGTATTTATCGTCACCCAAGACTGGACATCCACGCATTAAAAGTTGTTTTCTTAATTGATGTTTTCGTCCAGTTTCAGGAATAAGTTTTAATAACGAATAATTTTTATTTGTATTTAAAACCTCAAAATGAGTAATTGCTTTTGTAACTATTTTTTTATCACCTTCGTAATGAAATAAATCATCTTTTAAAGTGCCTTTATTTTTATCTAAAAGACCAATGCAGATACATAAATAGATTTTGTGTATTTTACGAATACGAAATAACGAAGTAAAAAGTTGTGCAAATTTTCTGTTCTTTGCAACAATTAGAATTCCAGTAGTTTCTTTATCAATTCTATGCACAGTATAAGGGATGGTGCCATCAAATTCCTTGGTCTTTCTTAAAATGTCTAAAATATTTTTTTTAGATTTAGTTCCTGATTGGACTGCAATGCCAGAAGGTTTATTTATTACCACAAAATCTTCATTATTCTCAATAAAGATTTGTGACGAATATGACAAATCTTTTTTACTAGGCCTGTAAAATTCTTTGATTTTAGGATTAGTCTTCTTTGTAAATTCAATGTTGTAGAGAGCGATTTGATCATTTTTTTGTAGTTTGTAAGAGCTTTTTTTCTTTTTGTTATTAATCTTTATCTTTCCTTTTCTAATATTTTTTTCAATTAAAGATTGAGGAACATCACATACATTTCTTCTAAACCACCTATCTAAACGTGAATTTATATAATTAGTATGGACCTGATAAATTTTGTTCATATAAAAAACAATTTATTGTCACTAATAAAAGTAACATAAATACTTTTCATATATATACTATTTTTTTGTTTTAGTTTTTTTTTCTATTTCTGGCTTTTTTGAAGTTGTAGCTTCTTTTTTTGGTGTATCTGTTTTTTTCTTTAAATCTACCTTTTTTGCTTCAATATCTCTGTCAACTAATTCTATTACCGCCATTGGAGCATCGTCACCATATCTAAATCCAGCTCTTATTACTCTACAATATCCTCCGTTTCTTTTTTCATATCTTTGGGATAATGTTTTAGACAATTTTTCAACTGAAGTTTTTGACTGCAATTCCGCAAACAAATTTTTTTTTGACTGTAAGTTTTTCTTTTTACCTAATGTAATAATTTTATCAACTTTTGGTTTAAGTTCTTTGGCTTTTGGGAGTGTAGTTGTGATTTGTTCATACTTAATAAGTGAATTAAGCATATTTTTGAACAAAGCTTTTCTATGCTCTGATGTTCTGTTTAACTTTCTATAACCAATTTTATGTCTCATATTAATATTAGTTATTATCTTCAAGTCGTTTTGATAATTCGGAAATGTTATCTGGAGGCCAATTTGGAACTTCCATTCCTAAATATAGAGACATGGAATTCAAAACTTCCTTGATTTCATTAAGAGATTTTCTGCCAAAATTTGGAGTTCTTAACATTTCTGGTTCTGTTTTTTGAACTAAATCACCTATATAAATTATATTATCATTTTTTAAGCAATTCATTGATCTTACAGAAAGTTCAAGCTCGTCAACTTTACGTAATAAATTTTTATTAAATTCAAGTTCTGTTGTTTTTTGAACTTTTTCAACCTCAACAGGTTCGTCGAAATTAACAAACAATGACAATTGATCCTGAAAAATTCTTGCTGCATACGCTACAGCATCTTCTGCTGGTAGAGATCCATCAGTTTCAACATTCATCACCAACTTATCGTAATCTAGTGATTGACCTTCTCTAGCATTTTCAACTGTGTATGATACTTTTTTTACTGGGGAAAAAAGTGAATCAATTGCAATTAAACCTAAAGGAGCATCATCCAATTTATTTTTTTCAGCTGGACAATATCCTTTACCATTGCTTGCTATTAATTCCATATGAAATTTCGTATTATCATCTAAATGGCATATGACTAAATCAGGATTTAAAATCTTTACATCTGGATTTGATTGAATGTCTTTAGCTTTAATTTCTCCTGGACCTTTAGCGTCTAATACTAATTTTTTAGATTCCTTAGACATTACTTTTAGTGATAAAGCTTTAACATTCAGAACTATATCAGTAACATCTTCTCTAACACCTTTGATTGACGAAAATTCATGAAGCACTCCATCAATTTGTATTGCTGTAATAGCTGACCCTTGTATTGAAGATAATAAAATTCTTCTTAAAGAATTTCCTATTGTTAATGCATATCCTTTTTCAAGAGGTTCTGCAGTAATAGTAGTAGAAGTTTTGTTTTCATTACTTTTTATATTTAATTTGCCAGGTTTAATTAACGATTTCCAATTTTGCATTATTATTGAATTTTCCATATTTTTATACCCTTCTCTTTTTTGGTGGTCTCGAGCCATTGTAAGGCATTGGAGTTGTATCTTTTATTGAGAGAATTTTAAAACCTCTAGATTGTAAAGCTCTCAAAGCCGTTTCTCTTCCTGCACCGGGACCTTTTAGTTTTACAGTCAAAACTTTTAAACCATGTTCCTGAGCTTTGCCTGCTGCATCATCCGCAGCTATCTGTGCTGCGTATGGTGTAGATTTTCTCGAACCTTTAAATCCTTTAGCTCCAGCTGAAGACCAAGCTATTACATTACCACTATCATCAGCAATCGTAATTATTGTGTTATTAAAAGTCGCATTCACAAAAGCTACACCGCTAGTGATATTCTTTTTAATTTTTTTTTTGTGAATTTTAACTTTTTTTATTTTTTCTTCTTGTTCTTTTTCAGGCTCTTTACCTTTTTTCAAATTTTTATTCATAATTTTATTTTTTCAGTGGTGTTAGTTTTTTTCCTGCTATAGCAATAGCTTTTCCTTTTCTCGTACGTGCGTTACAATGAGTTCTTTGACCTCTTACCGGCAATTTTTTTTTATGTCTAGAACCTCTATACGTAGCAAGATCTACAAGTCTTTTTATATTAAGAGATACTTCTCTTCGTAAATCTCCTTCAACTTTGTAATTTTGGTCTATGAATTCTCTAATTTTTAATACTTCATCATCTGTAAGACTGTTAGTTCTTTTATTCTTTGATAT
>CACLHE010000001.1 GCA_902606665.1 uncultured Pelagibacteraceae bacterium | reverse complement strand
TATTATTTTTAATCTTGAGAAATAATCAGCCTCAAAAATTTCACCTATAGGATCCCAAAAATATGTATAATGATGGTCAAAAAGATATATTAGATTACCATTTTCAATATCAAAAAAACTAAATTTTGTGCTAAGTGCTAGAAAAACTAGGAGGGTAGTAAAAAATAAAAATTTGCATGAAGTAATTGCTTTAGAAAAATCTTTTCTAGTATTTGGGCTGATTGCTAATATAGATAAATTTATTACAAAGAAGATAACAAATATATATTTAGTCAAGATTGGGGCTAGATTCATAAATATTGAAATTATTGAAGCAAAAACTGATATAGAAAATATAGAATTCTTTATTAGGCTATTCTCACAATAATTATATAGAACATATCTTCCAAATGGATAAGATAATGCGATTACTGCACTAAAAATAAAAAAGAAATATAAATATAATATTTCTAAAGGTAAGAACTCTAGAAAATTTAATGAAAAAAGCATAAAATTTAGTTAAATTACTGGGTGCTCTACTTCTATCATATTTGCCTATAACTTCTACTCCAATCACAAAACTAAAGGCAAGATAATACTATTCGAAGTTATTTACCCAATTTAAATTAAAAATCCTTAAAATTTGTCAAAAATTTGACATCAATTGGTGTTCATGTGACAAAAATTTTACAAATTTTTTGTTGCTGAATTGCGTGTATATATTATATTTAACCATGAATCATATTTTAGAAAAATTTTTTACTGCTAAAAATTTATGAATAAAAGATTATTATTAATTCAGCCTACTCATGGGATTTGGGATGGAGTTTTTATCCGCTTCCCTGAATCAATTTTATCAATAGCAGCACTACCGCATGCAAAAGGTTATGACGTTAAAATACTTGATTTAAGAGTTATAAAAAATTGGCAACAATCATTAGCCGATTATCTTAAAGAAGGAAGACCTATTTGTGTCGGCATAACAGCGTTAACAGGCCCTTCCCTTAAAGATCTTATAATCTGTGTAGACATGATAAAAAAATTTGACAAATCAATACCTATAATATTTGGAGGTGTGCATGCAACTCTTTTACCTGAACAAAGTTTGCAACACGAAGGAATAGATATAGTAATGAAAGGTGAAGGAGATTTTACTTTTTATGAGGTTACTAAAATATTTGAGAAAAATAAATTGGATGACGTTTTAAAAAGTGATGCTCTGGATAAAATAAAAGGTATTTATTACTTTAAAAAAAATAGCGAAGGCAGCAAAATAAAATTTACAGGCTACAATCCTTTAATTATGGATATGGATTCTCTTCCTGACACACCGTACGAATTACTTGATTTATCAAAATACAATGCTGCTAATCTTGGAAATGGAGTGTCTGCATCCTTTCAAACTTCGCGCGGATGTCCGTTTGCTTGTACTTTTTGTGGAAATGAAGCGCTTCAAGAAAGAAAAATGAGAACATTATCTGTGCCAAAAGTTGTAGCAAAAATTAAAATGTTACAAAGCAAATATGGATATAACAGTTTTGTTTTTGTTGATGATTTAACTATTGCAGGAAGAAGACACTTTTTAGAATTTACTTCTGCTTTGGCAAAAATTACACCAAAGATAACTTGGACATCTACAGGTATAAGAGCAAATCTAATAAGTAAATTAAATGAAGATGATATAAAATTACTTTGGGAAAGTGGCTGCAGATCATTAGATATTGGAATAGAGTCTGGTTCCGAGAGAATGCTCAAGTGGATGACTAAGGCTGACACTAAAGATAATATGTTAAAAGCAAATAAAATAATATCAATTCTTCCGTTTAAAACAAAATATACATTCATTGTTGGTTTTCCAACAGAGACTGATGAAGAAAGAAATGAAACAGTTAGCTTTTTCCTTCAATTACAAAAAGATAATCCTAACATCTTTCCAATGTTTTCTGTTTACTTACCTATAATAGGCACAAAAATGTTTGATAATGTTTCTAAATACTTTAAGCAACCAACAACATTAGAAGGTTGGACAGACATTGATTATCATAGTTCATGGTTCTTCAAAAATAAAAATTGGTTATCTAATTCAAAACGAAGAGAACTATCAATGGTTATGATCTCCTCTGTTTTTGCAAGCAAAAATGCTAAACTTAAATATACAACCACTTTTGGTAAATTGGCATTTATAATGTATCACCCAATAGCGAGAATGAGATTTAAATACAAATTTTTTAAATTACCTATTGAATCTTATACAATATCAATAATACAAAAATTGTTTCCAAAACTAATATCTGCTTAAAAAAAAGTAAGAAAATTTATAATTTTTTTACGCTTTATTCACTAAGGTGCTACCTTTGACAATATAAATTCCAATTATTACTGCAATAAGTGAAATTATTACTTTTGGGGTAATCGCTTCATTCAAAATTAAAAAACCCAAAATAACACCAAAAATTGGTATTAAATAAGCGACTTGTGCCTGAAAAACTAGTCCATTATGTTTTAAAATATAAAATCTTAAAAGCCAGGCTATACCTGTAGAAAAAATTCCTAAATAAATTAAAGATATTGTTGAGTCTAATCGTGGTGTTAAATTCCATGGTTGCTCAAAATATAAAGATATTGGTAACAATACTATTGTTCCCCAAATTAAAATTGAAGCTGTTACATTCTCATTTCTTTTTTCGCTTATTTTTAAAGTTAACAAACCTCCAATTACATAAAAACATGAACCAAATAAAATTAAAAATGCTGAAAAAATATTATTTTCATTAAATAAAATATTATCAGAAAATAAAAAAATAATTCCAGAAAAACCAATTAATATCCCAACTGATTTAGTTAAATTAATCTTTTCATTTTTGGTAAAAAAATGTGCCAAAGCTGTTGCTGTTAATGGTGTGCTAGCCATCAAAATAGCAGCAAGATTACTTTGAACTTTTTGAACACCATAGGCTATTAAAAAAAAGGGTACTACTAAGTTTATTATTCCTATTGAAGCAAACCAAAGCCAATCTTTTGAAAAGGCTTCGATTTTAATTTTTTTGAAATAACACAATAGAATAACTGGTATAGCACCAAAAAGTATTCTTAAAAAAGCTATAGTAAGTGGCCCGTATGAATAAGTAGCAATTTTTATATTAAAGAAAGCTGATGCCCAAATTAAAGCTAAAATTGTAAGTAAAAAATAATCTAATGGTTTTGTGCTTCTCATTCAGATATTTCTTTTTCATTTCCATTTGTAATTTTAATTAATTGATCATAGCTAATTTTAAAAACACAATTTGGATGTCCGGCTGCTGCAAATACACTGCTAAATCTGCTAAGAGATTTATCAATATAAATTTCTAGTCTTTTCATATGAGCAACGGGAGCAACGCCACCTATTGAAAAACCAGTATTTTCTTTTACTTCTTCAGCGTTAGCCATTGATACATCTTTTTTTCCTAAAATCTTTTTTAATTTATTTAATGAACATCTTCTATCTCCAGCAATTAAGCAAATTAAAAAACTATCTTCTGTTCTGAATAGTAAACTTTTAACAATTGCACCAACTTCACATTTAAGAGAATTTGCTGCGTCATTTGCAGTTCTTGCTGTGGTTTCTAATTTTAAAACTTTAAGTTTTGGATCAAATTTTTTTATGAAGTTTTGTACTCTCTTAACTGTCTCTTTATTTAGTAAATTTTCCATATTTTAACCTTTTTAAACCTGCGGGTATACCTTTAATAATATCTTCTGATATTAATCCTCTACCATATTTTTTTGCAATATCTCCATGTAACCAAGTCGCAGCGCAGCCAGCCAAAAAAGGGCTCATTTTTTTTTCTCCAATCATGCTTACGATAAAACCGCTTAAAACATCTCCTGATCCAATTACTGCTAGCTCAGGTGAGGAGTGATAATTGACTACAATCTTTTTATCATAAGAAAGAATTATTGATTTTGGACCTTTCAGAATAATATTTGATTTAATTAACTTGCTTGCTTCTTTAATTTTATCAATGTTGAGAATATTTTTTTTAATTTTAGGAAAAATTTGGTGAAATTCCTCTATATGTGGAGTAATAATTTTATTTTTATCAAGCAATGGGTAAAGCGATTTTAAGTCATTTCTAAAGCAGGTCAGCGCATCAGCGTCTAAAACTACATATTTAATTTTTTTAAGAATTAATTTTGTAATTTCTTTTATTTTTCTATTCGTGCCTGCTCCAGGTCCTATCAGGATTGATGTTATTTTTTCCTTTTTTATAAATTTTTTTAATTCATTGATGTTATTAATTTTTACTTTTAGGGCGGACGGAAATTTAACAGAATAAGTATGTATAGTATCTTTAGTGCAAATAATTTTAACTGACCCTGTGCCTATTTTTAAAGCTGCTAAAGAAGATAATATTGTAGCGCCAATTAGCTCTTTTTTTCCTCCATATACAACCACTCTTCCTCTGCTGTACTTATGTCCTGAAATTTTTTTCCATGGAAAGGTTTTTATCCATAAACTCGGGGAATTCTTTACTACTTTGTACCTATGTGCGTTTTGCATAACTGACATATAATAAAATCACTTCATTAAAACACTTACATTGATATAGATACAACCATAAAGTTCAAAGTGTAGGTTACACGTGAAATTTTAATGTTAATCAAATATGAGTGCTAGCAAAGTTTTAAAATTAATGAAAGACAAAGAGGTAGAGTACGTAGATCTACGCTTTACCGACCCTAGAGGAAAACTACAGCATCTGACTATGGACGGTAAGATGGTTGATGAAGAAATGTTAAATAATGGAGTATTCTTTGATGGTTCATCAATAGCTGGTTGGAAAGCTATTAATGAATCTGACATGATACTTAAGCCTGATCTCGAGAGACAAGTTATAGATCCTTTTACTTCACACAATACACTAATTTTGTTTTGTGATGTTTTGGATGCGATAAAAAAAGACCCTTATGAAAGAGATCCTCGAAGTATAGCTAAAAAAGCAGAAGCTTATTTAAAAAAAACAGGTATAGGAGACAAAGCATACTTTGGACCTGAAGCAGAATTCTTTGTGTTTGATGATGTTAAATTTAAAAACGATATGAATGAAACTGGATTTAAAATAGACAGCTCTGAAGGACCTTATAATACAGGAAAAGATTATGAAAATGGAAACATGGGTCATAGACCTGGAATTAAAGGTGGTTATTTTCCTGTTCCCCCAGTAGACAGCGCTCAAGATATGAGAGGTGAATTTTTAAAAGCTCTGCGAGATATGGGTATAAAAGCAGAGAAACACCATCATGAAGTTGCTCCAAGTCAACATGAGCTCGGAATGTATTTTAATACATTAACTACACAAGCAGACAACATGCAACTTTACAAATATGGAGTGCAAATGGTTGCTCACTCATTTGGAAAAACTGCAACATTTATGCCAAAACCAGTCAAAGGCGATAATGGTTCTGGTATGCATATTCACCAATCGCTGTGGAAAGGTAGTGCTGCATTATTTTCTGGAAATAAATATGCTGGATTATCCGAAACTGCCTTACATTATATAGGTGGAATCTTGAAACATGCAAAAGCAATCAATGCTTTTTCAAATAGCACAACTAATAGCTACAAAAGATTAATACCAGGTTTTGAAGCTCCAGTTTTATTAGTTTATTCTGCAAGAAATAGATCTGCTTCTTGTAGAATACCAATAACATTAAGTAAAAAGGCTGCTAGATGTGAAATCAGATTTCCTGATGCCGCAGGAAACCCATACTTAACATTTTCAGCAATGTTGATGGCTGGGTTAGATGGTATTAAAAATAAAATAAATCCAGGAAAACCAGTAGATGAGGATTTATATGCAATGCCTGAAGATAAAGTAAAAAATATTCCAACTGTTTGTGGATCTTTAAGGGAAGCTATGGAAAGTCTTGATAGAGATAGAAAATTTTTAACTCAAGGTGGAGTATTTACCGACGACCAAATAGATGCTTATATAGCATTAAAATTTGAAGAAATATATAAACTCGAACATACTCCTCACCCTATGGAGTTTGAGATGTATTACAGTTCTTAATATTATTTTTTACTTTTTAAAATTTTATCGTCAGCAATTTTATTTTTATTTACACCCTCTTTAATAGTGTAATCTAAAGTTCCGTGAGCACCTGCTTCAACGGCTTTACGCTGCGTTCTGAACAATGCCTTCTCTTTAGCTTTTTCAGCTAATTTGCTTGCATGTTTACCTAAATGTTTAGTGTCTCTCATACAGCTACATTATATACAATTCTTGATTGTGCAGCAATATTGAATTAAATTTTAAAGGATTCTCCGCATCCACAACGCTCTGTTTCGTTGGGATTTTTAAATATAAAAGTTGATGATAGCTCTTCTTTTTTATAATCCATTTCTGTACCAAGAAGATACATTATAGCTTTAGGGTCAATTAACACTTTAACACCCTTATCTTCTATTATTTCATCATTTGGATTAACTTTCTTTGCGTATTCCATAACATAAGACATGCCTGCACATCCTCCAGATGCTACGCCAACTCTCACTCCGATAATGGGTTCTTTCGCATTAGCCATTATTTCTTTTACTCTATTTGCTGCCCTGTCGCTTAATGTTATTACTTGCTTATTCATAAATTTCTCTATCGTTATTTTGTCCATCCAAATTTAATTCAAATCTTGCAACTTCTGACATCATATCTTTGGTCCAAGGAGGTTCCCAAACTATTTTCAAATCAACGTCTGTTACACCTTCTATTTTCTTTATATTATCTTTAACTTCATTTGGCAAACTTTCCGCCACAGGACAATTTGGTGATGTTAATGTCATATCAATATTAACTTTATTAGACTTTTCAACCTCAATTTTATAAATCAAACCTAGCTCATAAATATTTACTGGTATTTCAGGATCAAATATTTTTTTAATCTCGTCGATAACTTTATTTTTGATATCACTCATTAGTCAACAGCCTCTGAATTTACTTCGTCTTTTTTTCCTTCCATAGCAGAATTTAACGTATGCCATGATAAGGTAGCGCATTTAACTCTCATTGGGAATTGTTTTACACCTGACAAAGACATGATTTTTGTTTTTTGATCCTCATCTAAATTATTAGACTTTATTACTGTATCATTTTTTATCATACTTAAAAAATCATTCATTATTTTTTTTGCTTCAATAACAGACTTTCCTTTAACTAATTCGGTCATTATAGAAGCGGAAGCTAATGAAATAGCGCAACCTTCTCCTTCAAAAGTTAAATTTTCAACTTGTTTGATATCATTTAATTTTAAATAAACATGCACTTTATCCCCACAAAGAGGATTGTATCCTTTCGCTTCATGATTATACCCTTTGCACTTTCCTTTGTTTCTAGGACTTTTGCCATGTTCTAAAATTATATCTTGATATAGTTCTTTTATATCCATTACTTTAAGTTAAATACCTTCCTACAATTTTCAACTGCTTGAACGAGTATATCTATATCTTCTTTTGTATTATAGACCCCTATAGAAGCTCTTGCTGTAGCGCTCAGCTTCATTTTTTCATGAAAAATTTGACAACAGTGGTGTCCAGCTCTTATCGCTACACCATATTCATCTAAAATAGTAGCAATATCATGTGGATGAACATCTTTTATTAAGAAGGAAATTACTCCAGCTTTATTTTTTGGATTTCCTATTATTTTTACTGAATTTATTTTCTTGAGTTTTTCCAAAGCATAATTTGTAATTTCTTTTTCATGTTTCATCAAATTATCCATACCAATTGACTCTAAAAATTTTATTGACTCATTAAATGTAATTACTTCAGCTGTAGGCATAGTTCCAGCTTCATATTTTTCAGGAAGTGGTGCATAGAGAACTTTATCTTTTTTTACTTCACTAATCATTGCTCCACCTCCAATATATGGAGGAAGTTTTTCTAACCATTTTTTTTTCGCATAAAGAATACCTACACCGGTTGGACCATAAACTTTATGTCCTGAAAAAGCATAAAAATCACAATCTAAATCCGTAACATCCACTTTGATGTGTGGAGCGCTTTGACATCCATCTACTAATACAGGAATATTTTTTTTATGTGCCATTTCTATAATTTCTTTAACTGGAACAATTGTACCTGTTACATTTGATAGGTGAGTTACTGCTATAATTTTTGTTTTAGATGTAATTAATTCTTTTAATTTATCAATAATTATATCTCCATCATCGTTAATGGGAGCAAATTTTATAAGGGCTTTTTTGTTATTTCGTAAAAAATGCCACGGTACATAGTTTGAATGATGTTCTAATTCAGTAACAATTATTTCATCACCTTCTCTAATATTTTGTTGACCAAAAGTACTAGCAACTAAATTTATTGCCTCCGTAGCGTTTTTTGTAAAAATAATTTCTTCTTTAGATTTTGCATTTATAAAATTTTTTACACTTATTCTTGTTTCATCAAACTTATTTGTAGCATTTACCGCTAGCGTATGAATACTTCTTCCAATATTAGAAAATTCGTTGCTATAAAAATCATTAAGTCTATTGATTACACTTAAGGGTTTTTGCGATGAATTTGAACTATCTAAATATATCAAAGGTTTATTATTTATTTTTTTAGAAAAAATAGGAAATTGTGATTTTATATTTTTAATATCCATTAATTTGATTCTCCAATTTTGTTTCAATAAATTTTTTAATGGATGGGTTTTTAATAAATTCAATTATATCATTTAAAAAACCTTTAATTAATAGCTTAATTGAATCTTCACGGGTTAGTCCTCTCGTCATTAAATAATGAAGAGATTCTTGATCTATGTTTCCAGAACTTGAACCGTGAGAACATTTAACGTCATCAGCATAAATTTCCAATTCTGGTTTTGAGTTAAATTCAGCATTTTCTTTTAACAGTAAAGCTTTGCTTAATTGATATGCATCAGTTTTTTGAGCTATATCCTTTACATAAATTTTGCCTTGATAAACACCTTTGCTTTCACCATTTAATATATTTTTAATCTTTTGATTGCTTTTACAATTTGGTGCCAAATGATTTATTAAAGTTTTAATTTCTTGGTGTTCTTCTTTGTTTAAACATAATGCAGATAATATATTACATTTAGAATTCTCTTCTATTAGGTCACATTCAATATCTATCTTATTAAATTTTAATCCTGATGAAAAAATAAAATTTGAGTAATCCGAATTAAAAGATAACTTGGATTTTGAAAATTTATGAAAAAAACCATTACTTTTATTACTTTGTATAACCAAATTCTTTACTTTGGAATTTTTTTTTAAAATTATGCTTTCATAAACATTATTTATAAATTTAGATTTAGATTCATTTATAGTTAATTCTATAATATGAAGTTCGGAATTTTCATTTACTTTGATTTTATTTTTATTATTTAAAATATTGTTTTTTATATCTTTTGTAAAAAGGTTATAGATAACTATAACTTTTTTTAATTTATAATTTTTTTCAACTTCTAATGAATATCCACCTTCAGCTAAGGCATGGTTTAAGCATACTAAAGGATTTTTATTTATTTTATAATCTATGCTTTTATCAAAAGAATTAATTTTTACTTTATTTTTTTCTTCATGGTCAAAATTACTAGAATGTAATTTACCATTTACTAATAAAATATAATTATGCTCAAAATCTTTAAGCAGGTCAATTTTATTAACAACTGATGATACTTTCTTTGTATTTAGCTCTTCAAAATTTTTATCTATGATATTTCTAAAATCTGAAAATTTCCAATCCTCAAGTCTTTTATGAGGAAAACCTACAGCTTTAAAAAGTTCTAAATTTTTAATTCTAAAACTTTTTTCTTCTGTTGATATTTTATCTATTTTATCAATTTGGTTAGAATTGATTTCAAAGTTTTGCATTAGTTTAGTTTAATTTGCTGTAGCCTGTTTTTTCTAATTCTTCAGCAAGCTCTCCGCACCCTGTTTTAATAATTTTGCCGTCAGATAACACATGCACAAAATCAGGTTTGATATAATCAAGCAGTCTTTGGTAGTGAGTTATAACTAAAAATGATTTTTTACTGTCTCTTGATGAATTAACACCCTTGGCAATAATTTTTAAAGCATCAATGTCTAATCCTGAATCGGTTTCATCTAAAATTGAAAAAACAGGATCTAATATCTTCATTTGTAAAATCTCATTTTTTTTCTTCTCTCCGCCTGAAAAGCCAACATTTAACTGCCTTGATAAAATCTTTTCATCTATTCCAAGTTCAGATGATTTTTCTTTAACTAGTTTTAAAAATGCTAATGTATCTACTTCCTTTTTTCCCTTCGATTTACGGATTGAATTTAATGATGTTTTTAAAAAAATATTTGTATTTACTCCCGGTATCTCCAAAGGATATTGAAATGCTAAAAAAATTCCTTTTTGGGCTCTTTTTTCGATAGGAATATCATTTAAATTTTCTCCTTCAAAAATTATTTCTCCTGAAATTTTATATCCGTTTTTACCAGAAAGAACATTTGCCAACGTGCTTTTTCCTGAACCATTAGGTCCCATTATTGCATGCAATTCTCCTGGTTTAATAGTTAGATTTAAACCTTTGAGAATTGATTTTTTATCGACAGAAGCCTGCAAATTTTTAATTTTTAGCATTAACCCACACTTCCTTCTAAACTAATGCCTACTAATTTTTGTGCTTCAACGGCAAATTCCATTGGTAACTGTTGCAATACCTCCTTGCAAAAACCGTTAACAATCAAGCTGACTGCTTCTTCTTGGTTTAAACCTCTTTGATTGCAATAATATAATTGTTCTTCATTAATTTTTGAAGTTGTTGCTTCATGCTCAACAACTGATGAAGAGTTTTTATTTTTTATATATGGAACTGTATGAGCACCACACTTGTTCCCCATAAGTAAAGAATCGCATTGAGTGTAATTTCTAGAATTTAATGCCTTTTTATTAATATCAACCAATCCTCTATAGGTGTTATCTGCTTTACCTGCTGATATTCCTTTTGAGATAATTTTACTTTTAGTATTTTTTCCTAAATGTATCATTTTAGTACCAGTATCAGCTTTTTGGTGATTATTAGTTATTGCTATTGAATAAAATTCTCCTACAGAATTGTCTCCTTGTAATATACAGCTAGGATATTTCCAAGTAATTGCAGATCCTGTTTCCACTTGTGTCCAAGAAATTTTTGAATTTTTTCCACGACAAGCTCCTCTTTTAGTAACAAAATTGTAAATTCCACCTTTTCCATTTTCATCCCCGGGATACCAATTTTGTACAGTAGAGTATTTTATTTCAGCATCATCTAAAGCTATTAGTTCAACGTTTGCGGCATGGAGTTGGTTTTCATCTCTCATAGGCGCCGTACATCCTTCTAGATAACTTACATAACTACCTTTGTCAGCGATGATTAACGTCCTTTCAAATTGTCCAGTTTCTGATGCATTAATTCTAAAATAAGTTGACAGTTCCATAGGACATCTAACTCCTTCAGGTATGTAAACAAAAGAACCATCAGTAAAAACTGCTGAATTTAAAGTTGCAAAATAATGATCCGTTATAGGAATTACTGAACCAAGATATTTTTTTACTAAGTCCGGGTGTTTTTTAATAGCTTCTGATATAGGACAAAAAATAATTCCCTTTTCCGTTAATTTATCTTTAAAAGTTGTAGCAACTGAAACAGAGTCAAAAACAGCATCAACTGCGACTCCACTTAATTTTTCTTGTTCTTTTAAAGGTATGCCAAGTTTAGCATATGTTTCTAATAATTTTGGATCAACTTCATCAAGGCTTTTAGGTTTATCTTGTGCAGATTTAGGTGCAGAATAATAATATAATTCTTGATAATTAATTTTTGGATATTTTGGTTTTTGCCAATTTGGCTCCTTCATTTTTTTAAGTCTATCAAAAGCTTTCAATCTCCAATCTAACATCCATTTTGGTTCTTTTTTTATTTTTGATATAAATTGTATAACTTCTTTGCTTAAACCTTTGGGGGCTTTAATACTTTCAATGTCAGTAGTAAAACCATATTTGTATTCTTTTGCTTTTTCAATTTCTGTGGATTTCATGAATTAATTTTTCTATTGTTATCCATAGTTTGTTTATAAATTATATCTTTAAGAGTATTTTTTTCAAAAAAACTATTTATATGTGACTCAAGATCGTCCCATAAGTTATGAGTGATGCACTTCACTGATTTTCCATTGCAACCTTTTTTTGATTCTTTTTTGCATTTAACAGTTTTGATTTTTTCATCAACTGCATTGATTATACTTGATAATTTTATTTCTTCGGGATCTTTACTTAATAAATAACCTCCATGTGAACCCCGCGAACTTAAAACTAAATTATTTTTCTTAAGTCTTAAAAATAACTGTTCTAAAAATGATAAAGAAATTCCTTGTCTTAATGATATCTCTGTTAAGCTTATTGGCGTATTCCCATTATTCTTAGCCAAATCGGCCATGGCCATTACTGCGTATCTTCCTTTACTTGTTAGTTTCATATTGAATAAGTGTTAATTAGTTAAGCTTATTTACGTATTCCTACTAAATTAGTCAAGTATAGAAATAAATAAAATTGTAGCACTTCAAACGTGCTATAAGACTGTTTTTTTAGTGATACTAGTTATCATTATTAAAAAATATATGGTAATTGAAAACAAAGAAATATTTATTCCAGGACCAAGTGGAAGAATTCAAGCAAAATACTTTAAAAGTAAAAAACAAGCTTCACCAATCGCTTTAGTTTTGCAGCCTCACCCTCAATATGGTGGAACGATGAACAACAGGATAGTATATGAGGCCTATAATTGTTTTTATAAAAATAATTTTTCTGTAATTAGAATAAATTTTAGGGGCGTAGAAAAAAGCGATGGTGTTTTTGATAACGGTCAAGGAGAACTTTCTGATGCTGCGGCAGCTTTAGATTGGATCGAAAGAGATAATCCAGGTTATAGTCAATGTTGGGTCTCAGGATTTTCTTTTGGAGCATTAATATGCATGCAACTAATTATGAGAAGACCTGAGGTGAATAAATTTGTAGCTATTTCACCACAACCAAACGTGTATGATTTTACTTTCTTAGCTCCATGCCCTATTTCAGGATTGGTAGTTTATGGGAAAAATGATGAGCTTGTTGAAATTGATAGTATATTAAATTTAAAAAAAAGATTAAGTGTACAAAAAAATATCAATGTAAGATTTGATTGTATAAATGCTAATCACTTTTATAAAAGTAAAGAAAAAGATTTAGCTGTCATAATTGACAAATATATAAAAGAAAAAACAACTATTGCTTAATTAGAAATAATTTCTCCTCCAGAACAAGGTTTTTTTACTCCTGTTGTTTCAGGAAATGAAATTGGCAATTTAAGAAAAGATCTAATAGCAAGATAGGCAAAAGCCTGCGACTCTACAAAATCTCCATTTACTCCGTATTCATCTATTAGCTTTATGTTATTAATTTTTTCTTTTAATTTGGTAATTAAAAAATTATTTTTTCTTCCTCCACCACATAAAATAATTTTTTCTTTATGCTTGTTAATATCTAGAGCGGTTATTATTGTTTGAGATGTAAATTCCGTTAATGTTGCGGCTCCATCTTCTAAAGACAATTTTTTTAAAGGCGTAATATCAAAATATTTCGTATCGAATGATTTGATCGGTCCTACTCCCAAAGTCTTTTGTTTTCTATAGAAATTATCTAGAAGAGTCTCTAATACCAATTTATTTATTTTTCCAGATTTTGCTACTGAGCCATTCTTATCATAATTTTTTTTTGATTTTTTTCTTAACCAATAATCAATCAAACACATCCCTGGTCCAATATCAGTTCCTGACATATTGTTATCATCCCATAAACTAGTTATATTTGATATTCCACCAATATTAACAAATGTTACATTGTTTATTTTAAAATTTTTTTTTAATAGTTTATGAAATATTGGTGTTAATGGAGCACCATTACCTCCATTATTTAAATCATTTTTTCTAAAATTATAAACAACTACTTTATTTGTAAGTGAATTAAGTAATTTTCCATCACCTATTTGTTTAGAAATTTTTTCTTTTTCATTATGGAAAATGGTTTGGCCATGGAATCCTATCAAATCAATATTTTTATTAGTTTCTTTAATAATTTCTTTAACTGCGTTTGCGTGGAATAGTGTTATTTTTTTTTCTAGAGGTTGTATTTTTTTTGATAAATTTTTTAAATCTTTTGAGTCATTTATTTCCTCTTTTAGAGTATGAATATTCTTATAAATATCCTTGTTATATTCAAAATATCTGTCGAAAATTACTTTATATTGAGTATCGCCATCTGATTGTATAACTGATGCATCTACTCCATCAGCAGATGTGCCACTCATTAGACCTAAACTATAATAGGATTTATTCATAAATTATATTTAATTTAAAAGGAATCTTGTATATTACAACTTTAAAGAAGCTAAAAAATTCATGCAAGAAACATTTCTAAAAGAATTTCAGGAAAGAGGCTATTTTCATCAGTGTACTGATCAATATGCCTTAAGTGATTTAATGTCTAAAAATAAAATCAAAGCCTATATAGGCTTTGATTGTACTGCTCCAAGTTTACATGTCGGAAGTTTGATGCAAATTATGTGCTTGCGTTTGTTACAAAAATATGGACATCAACCGATAGTACTTCTTGGAGGAGGAACAACTCTAATAGGTGATCCTTCTGGAAAAGAAGAAACCAGAAAAATTATTAATAAAAAAGAAATCGATAAAAATATAAAAAGTATTGAAAATACATTTAAAATTTTCTTAAAAACAAAAAATCCAAAAACTAAGCCAATTTTTGTTAACAATTACACATGGCTAGGTAAATTGAATTATATTAATTTTTTAAGAGATGTTGGTAAACATTTTACCGTAAATAAAATGTTAACATTTGATAGTGTGAAATTACGCTTAGAAAGAGAGCAATCTTTAAGTTATATGGAATTTAATTATATGATGCTTCAAGCCTATGATTTCCATGAGCTTAACAAAAAGTATAAATGTATATTACAAATCGGAGGCTCGGATCAGTGGGGAAATATAGTTAATGGGACAGACTTAATTAAAAGGAAGGATAAAATACAAGCTTATGGCTTAACTACTCCTCTTATAACATTATCTTCTGGTGCAAAAATGGGAAAGACCGAAAAGGGTGCTATTTGGTTAAATAAAAAAATGCTTTCACCTTACGATTACTGGCAGTTTTGGAGAAATACGGATGATAAAGATGTAATAAATTTTTTGAAACTTTTCACCGATTTAGACTTGAAAGAAATAGAAATTTTAAAAAATAAAAATATTAACCAACTAAAAATTAAACTTGCAAATGAAACGACTAATATGTTGCATGGGTTAAAAGCAGCAAAAGATTCTGAATTAACAGCTCAAAAAACTTTTGGTGAAAAATCTATTGGAAAAAACTTGCCTGTTATAAAAATTAATAAAGAAATAATTATTAAGGGAATAAATATATTAGATATAGTTATTCATTCAAAACTGGCAATTTCAAAAAGTGAGATTAGAAGAATGATTAAAAATAATGGTTTAAGAATTAATAATGAGATTATAACAGATGAAAAAAAAATAATTGATCAGAATAATTTTGATAATGATAATAATATGAAAGTTTCTCATGGTAAAAAACACCACGTTATTATAAAAATTATTTAGTTTCCTGTTTTTTTACCCTCTTCATTTTTTCTACAGCTCTTACTATAAATCTTGGAGTTAAAGTTTTTATTGGATTTACAGTGGTCTTAATTTCTTTAGGAGGGCCTTTCATTTTAAAGCTAACACCAACGACACCTTCACCTGTTTTTTTTCCGACTAATATTTCTCCAACTAAAGGTATAGAAGCTATTATAGAATTAAGTTTAGTTGCAGGCACCAAGGTTCCTCTTAGACTAACAATTTTTCCTTTATCAACATATCCATCTAATAAAATTGATACTGCGGGTCCCATTGCTAGAGCATCTTCTATATTTAAAAGATTACCTTTAGTGTTGGTCTTCATTTCAAATGAATCAAAACTAATGCCTTCGCCGCTAAGGGTGTCAGCAATACCTTTTAAGGATGCTAATGTCAGCAGCTTTGCTAAAGCTGGTACTTTTGAAACTTTAAAATCTGTAATTATTAAATTAGAATTTGTAATTTCTTTGGAAATAGTTGATTCATATTCTAATTTTCCTTTTTCAAAACCTTTTATAAAATCAAAATTTTTTATGAAAGGCCTAGCTCTATCTGAAATTACTTGAAGCGTTTTTTTATCTTTATCAACCTGATAGATGGACATTTCGATTATTTCTTGAGCTGAATAGTTTCCTTTCAAACTTAATTTTTCATATGATCCCTTTTTAATTGATGCAACCATTGCAAAATCCGATATATCATCATTTGTACCTGTTAGCGCTTTACCAAAATTCACTTTTACCTCGCTATTAAATTTTTTACTAAAAGTTTTTTTATTATCCTTTTTGTAAAGAGACTTAAGCAGAGGCTGTGCATCAAAAATATCCCCTAAAATTACAATTTTTTCTGATTTTTTAACAAAAAAATCATTATTTTTTATCTCTTTAGAAAAAGTTTTTATTTTCGTTTCTTTAAAATCTATAATTTCTAACTTTTTATTAAATTTTATATCCGATAAATATATTTGTGTTTTGTCTTCTATAAAATTTAAATTTTTAATACTGTAAAACTTATCTAAGATAAAATTAATATCAAAATTAAGTTCTGATTTTTCACCAGCATCTTTATTATAATTTAATTTATCAACTGTAATTTTAGAGTTATTTAAATTGAAGCTTCCTTTAACATTGAATTTTTTACTATTCTTATCAAAGGTTTGATTTAAATTAAAAGAATCAAACTGATCTTTTGTTTTAAACATACCGTTTGAATCAATCATAAGAGCTGATTTAGAATTTGAAAATTTAAAATTTGTATCCTTTAAAGTTATTTTAGCGTCATAATCAGGTAAATATTTCTTGATTGTTTTGATTTCGCTAGTTTTGATTTCTAAATTAGGTATTTTACCTGCAGAATTATATTTTAAGTTTCTTAATTTTAGTTTTTTTTCTAAATTAAAACTAATATTTGTTATTAAATCTACATCTCCATTTATTTCTTTTATGTTACTAATATTTAAATCAAACAGCGTTGATAATTTATTAAATTGTAGAAAATTTATTTTCCCATTTGTTTTCAACGAACTTTGTACTTCGGTTATGTTTTTTTTACGTTTTAGATTAATTATACTGTCAGCTATTTGAATATTATAGATTAAACCTTCTTTAACTCTTATATCAAAAATATCACCCTCTGACCCCATCGTATGTTCAATTTTTGTTGTTAAATTTTTTATTGACAATTCTTTTGTTAAGTTAATTAATGCATTTGATACTTCTCCCGTAAATCCATAATCATTATCTATACTGCCATCAGATTTAAATGGTATTATAAACTCCCCTTCTAAATTACCTTTTGCAAATATTTTTTTAAGTTTATTATTAATTAGTTTTGGAAGAAAAATGTTTGTTACTTTAGTCAGATCTTTTATATCATTTTTTACAAAGGCTATTTCAGTTCTTTGTAGTAAGAAATCAGAACTAAAAAAAGATTTAATAGGCAAGAATAAATCAAGTTTGGATAAATCTACTTCATCATTTTTAATTTCAATTTTTGGATTTTGTAGTTTTATTACTAGATTTAACTCACTGAAGTTCAAATGAATTTTTGTCTTTTTAAATTCTAATTTTACATTTTTATTAATATCATTTGCTTTATTTTTAATTATGTTATCAAATTTATCAGTATTAATGCCGACTAGGGTAAGATAAATAGCTAATATTATAATAGCTGTCAGAGAGAAAAGTGAAAATTTTATAATAAATTTACCCATGGTTATTTTGTTTTTCCATTTTGATATAGGGCTGCTTCTAAAAATTCATCAATATCACCATCTAATACGCTTTCGGGATCTGTATTTTCAAGGTTGTTTCTTAGATCTTTAACTAATTGATATGGTTGTAGAACATAAGATCTAATTTGGTGTCCCCATCCTATATCAGTTTTAGATTTTGCTAAATTTTCCGACACTTTTTCTTTTATTTGAATTTCATGTTCATATAAACGAGCCTTCAACATATTAAAACAAGTTTCTTTATTTTTATGTTGAGATCTCTCATTTTGACATTGAACAACAATATTAGTTGGAAGATGAGTTATTCTAACGGCACTATCTGTTGTGTTTACGTGCTGACCGCCTGCACCACTGGATCTATAGGTGTCAATTCTAATATCTTTTTCTTTAATATCTATTTTAATACTATCATCTATAACGGGATACACCCATACACTAGCAAAACTTGTATGTCTTCTTGATCCTGAATCAAAAGGTGAAATTCTAACCAACCTATGAACTCCGGACTCAGATTTAAGCCAACCGTACATATACGAACCAGTAATTTTGAGAATGGTTGATTTTATTCCCGCTTCATCACCTTTATGTTCGCTAATTACTTCAAATCTAGATTTCTTTTTTTCTATCCATTTTGAATACATTCTTCTTAGCATTTGAGCCCAATCCTGACTTTCTGTTCCACCTGCGCCCGCATGAATTTCAAGATAAGTATCTAGATGATCATTTTCACCAGATAAAAAACATGAAACTTCTGTTTTTTTTATTTGGTTAAAAAGTAAATTTATTTTTTTATCACAGTCTTTTATTACTGTAATATTATCTTCTTCAGTGGCAAGTTGTAGAAGTTGCTCCAAATTTTCTAATTCATTTATTGAAAAGTTAAAGTTTTTAATTATATCTTCAAAAAACTTTTTTTCTTTAAGAATTTTTTGAGCAGTTAGTTTATCTTTCCAAAAATTCTGATCTATTATTTTGGTTTCAAACTCTTTAATTTTATCTTTGATTTTATTTTTATCAAAGATACCCCCTGATATTATCAACCACTTTTTTGACTTCAGAAATTTTATTTTTTATATCATTCATTTTTAATAAAACTTTAAAATAGTTCTTTTATTTTCGGAATCATAAAATCCCAATTTATCTTTATCAGATAATTTTTCAAGCCCAACTACACTGTTATCTTTCATTTTAAATGATTCGTATATGATTTTTTTTGAATTTGCATTTGGTTGCAAGCCTGTTTCTGCATCAACTAATGCTAGACTAATATTTTTTGGTACTTTAAAAGGCAAAGCATCATTTTTTCTGACTGTCTTTTCTACGAATTTTTTAAAAACTGGTAGAGCTGCTTTTGCCCCAGTTTCATATTTTCCTAGTGTTTTTGGTTCATCAAAACCCACATATACTCCGATAACAAGTTTAGATGTAAATCCTAAAAACCAAGCGTCCATATTTTTATTTGTTGTACCTGTTTTTCCAGCTAATATTAAATTTAAATTTCTAAGTTTTCTTCCTGTCCCTCTTTTTACAACGCCCTCTAGCATAGAAGTAACTTGATAAGCTGTTTCAGGAGAAATTATTTGTTCGTTATTATTTTCAATAGTTGGAATTTCTTCTTTTAAATACGAAATTTCTTTACATCCTATACATTTTCTCTTGTCTGCATTAAAAATTGTTTTACCACGCCTATCTTGAATTCTATCTATAAATTTTGGACTAACTTTTTTTCCTCCATTTACAAAAGTGCAATAAGCATTTGTGAGTTGAATTAAAGTTGTTTCTGCCGCTCCTAATGAGACTGACAGCAGTTCAGGCACATCATCATATATACCAAAATTTTTTGTCATTTTTGAAATTTCTTCAAATCCTACTTTTTGAGCTATCCTAACCGTCATCAAATTTCTAGATTTTTCAATACCTGTTCTTAAAGTTGAGGGACCATAAAACTTTTTACCGTAGTTTTCTGGTTTCCAAGTTTTTAAACCTTCACCTTGGTCCATAACGAAAGGTGCATCTAAAACCAAAGTTGATGGAGTAAAACCGTTTTCTAAAGCTGCTGCATAAACAATAGGCTTGAATGCAGAACCAGGCTGTCTTTTTGCTTGGGTGGCTCTATTAAATTCACTAAGTCTAAAACTGAAGCCTCCAGCCATTGCCAATATTCTTCCAGTATAAGGATCCATAACAACGATGGCTCCATTAATTTTAGGCAATTGTTTTAGACTCCATTTATTTTTTTTAATTTTTTTAACATAAATAATATCATTTAATTTTAAAAAATCTTCAAAACTCTTTTTTCTAGTCCAGCTGATATTTGCAAAATCTATATAACCTATTTCTTTATTTTGAATTTCAATTTTCAAACTTAATTTATTGACTTCAATAACTTTAGCTATTTTCCAATTTAAGCTTTTATCAACTGTAAATTCTTTTATTTCTTTTTGCCAGTCTGATTTTTTTATGTTTGAAATTGGTTTGTTCCAGCCATGTCTTCTGTCATATTCTTCCAAACCTTCTCTTAAAGACTTCATGGCTACAATTTGATAATCAGAATTTAAAGGTGTTCTAATAGAAAGTCCTCCTTTATAGAGCTCATCATAACCATATTTGTCATTAATTATTCTTCTTACTTCTTCAGAATAGAAATTAGCTTCTTCAAGAAGTTTTATTTCTCTCTTGTTTGTTTTTATTTTTTTTTCTTTTAATATTTCATATTCAGATTTAGTAATATATGAATTATCGTATAAATTTTTTAAAACCAGATTTCTTCTTATTTTTGCTTTCTCAATTGACTTGTATGGGTTATATTTACTAGGTGCTTTTGGTAAGGCAGCTAAAAGAGCAGCCTCATCATAACTTAACTCGTTAACGGCCTTATCAAAATATTCTAAACTTGCTGCAGCAATACCATACGTTCCTTGTCCCAAATATATTTGATTTAAATATAATTCCATTATTCTTTCTTTTGAATATGCCCTTTCAATTCTAAAAGCTAAAATAGCTTCCTTAATTTTTCTTTTAAGTGAGACTTCGCTTGTTAATAGAAAATTTTTTGCGACCTGTTGTGTTATAGTAGATGCGCCTTCTAACCTTTTTTCGGAAAAATAATTTTTAACATTTTTTATAATTGCTCTAGTAATACTTTTTGCATCAACTCCTGGGTGAGAAAAAAAATTCTTATCTTCTGCTGATAAAAACGAGTAAATTACCTTATCTGGTACTGAATCGTAGGGAATAAATAACCTTTTTTGTAGTGCATATTCTGCTATCAGTTGCCCTTCTCCTGAATGCACTCTGCTAGATACAGGGGGTTTGTAGTTTGCAAGTATTTTATAATCAGGTAAACCTGATGAAAAGTACCAAAAAGTTGAAAATGCAAAAATTAATCCCAGAGTTAAAATTGCAATTATTAACCTTATTGATCTTTTTAAATAAACCAACATATCTTTTAAGAAATGAATTAAATCTGGCTTTCTTAAGGCATTTAGTTCATTAAGTGAAAATTGTTCAAAAGAAATGCGTATATTTATCTTCTAATTTAGGGTATACGTATAAAAAGTAGCAAACAAAATTCAAATTTATGAACAATATTATCATTATAAATAGGAACATTTTTTCATGGAAAAAAATTTATACATCGATGCATCGCATCCTGATGAAACACGAATCGTACTTAAATCTGATAATCATATTGAAGAATATGAGTACGAAAATAAAAATAAACTTTATTTAAAAAATAATATTTATTTAGGAAAAGTAAGCAGAATTGAACCTTCGCTGCAGGCTGCCTTTGTTAACTACGGTAAAACTAGACACGGCTTTCTAGCTTTTAATGACATTCAGTCAGATTATTACCAAATTCCTCATGATGATAAAGTTAAATTAAAAAAAGAAGAAGAAAATTTAAGATTAGAACTTAAGGAAGAAAGTAAAAATGTAGAGGAAATTGAAAAAAATCAAGATGCGTCACCCAATAATACAAATAATGGAAATGCAAAAAGTGAAACAAATCTAAATCAAAGTGAATCATCTAACATTTTAAATTCAGAAAATGTTAAAAATGAATCAAATTTAAATGATGAAAAAATTAAAGATGAACAAACCAATACTGAGAGAAATAATCAATTTAATGAACTGAAAAGAAAGTATGGTATTAGGAGATATAAAATACAGGAAGTAATTAAACCTGATCAAATAATACTAGTTCAAATTTTAAAAGATGAAAGAGGTCAAAAAGGAGCTGCTTTAACTACTTTTATATCTTTAGCTGGAAAATATAGCGTTTTAATGCCGAACACTCCAAAAGGTGGCGGGATTTCTAGAAAAATAACTAATTCTGAGGATAGAAAAAAAATAAGAAGTATACTCAAAGAAATAGAGATACCAGAAAGTATGGGATTAATTGTTAGAACAGCCGGCTTAAACAAAACAAAAAATGAAATCGGCAAAGATATATCAAATACGATTAATGAGTGGGAAAGAATCAAAGATAAGGCTGTTCAATCAATAGCACCTAGTCTGGTATATGAAGAAGGAGATGTAATTAAGAGAGCTATAAGAGATGTTTTTACAAACGAAACTAAAAATATAATCGTTGATGGAAATGAGGGTTATCAAAAAACAAAAAATTTTATGAAATTTTTTATGCCAGAAAATGTTAAAAAGATAAAAAAGTATAGAGGTAAAATACCTTTATTTCATGAAGTTGGGATTGAAAAGAGTTTAAATAGAATATTTGAACCAACGGTAAAATTGGCTTCTGGAGGTTATCTAGTTATAAATCCCACAGAAGCACTAGTGTCGGTCGATGTAAATTCAGGTCAATCAATAAAGGAGATCAATATAGAAAAAACAGCTTTAAAAACTAATCTTGAAGCTGCAGATGAAATTTCTAGACAAATTAAAATAAGAGATCTTTCCGGTTTAATTGTTATTGATTTTATAGATATGAACAATTTTTATAATAGAAGAATAATTGAAAGAAAACTAAAAGAAAAATTAAAAGATGACAGAGCAAGAATACAGTTTGGAAGAATTAGTAACTTTGGTTTACTTGAAATGACTAGACAAAGATTAAGAGAAAGTTCTGTTAGATGGAATATGACGCTTTCACTGGATTCTTTTGCTTTGAAAGTTGTTAAAAAGAGTGAAGAATTAGCTTTTTTTAATAAAGCAAAAATAGTAAATATAAATGTTCCACTCAAGGTCAAAAAATATATAGATGAAAATCTAATAAAAGAAATAAAACATTTTAGAAATAATTATAAATTAGAATTTAATATTCTTTCTGATTATAATTTGGTAATTCCTGAATATAAAATTGATTTATTAAACAAAAATAAAAAAACTATAAAAACAGTTGAAAATATTGAAAGAATTCAAGATAATTTAATCAACCAAAAATATAAAGGTTCCAATTTTAATAACAAAAAATTTTTAAAGAAAAATAAATTTAGGAAAAAATACAATTATCAGTCCAAAAAAAGAAAAGGTAATTTTTACCCCAAAAAATTAGTCAATTACTAATTTTTTCATAAATAACTATATCAAATCTTTTTTTGGGGAAGAAGCGCTTGCGTATTGTCTTTTTTTCATTCTACCGGCTCTGAAAGCTTTCCTGCCAGCCAAGACTGCATATTTCATGGCTTCAGCCATCATAACTGGATTTTTTGCTTCTGCTATTGCTGTATTAATTAAAACTCCATCACAACCTAGCTCCATGGCTATTGTAGCATCTGATGCTGTACCTACCCCTGCATCAACAATTACTGGAACAGATGATTGTTCTTTAATTAAACTTATATTTGTTTTGTTTTGTATGCCTAATCCTGAACCAATAGGAGCTCCTAAGGGCATTATAGAACATGCGCCAACATCTTCCAGTTTTTTTGTTAAAATTGGGTCATCAGTGCAGTACGCCATTACTTCAAATCCTTCCTTAACTAAAACTTCTGTTGATTTAATTGTTTCAATCATGTTTGGATATAATGTTTTTTTATCACCTAAAACTTCGAGTTTAACCAATCTCCATCCTCCTATTTCTCTAGCTAGCCTTAAAGTTCGCAAAGCTTCATCGGAGGTATAACATCCAGCAGTGTTTGGTAGATAAGTTATAGATTTTGGATCTAAATAATCCATTAATAGAGGTTGGCCTTTATCCAAAATATTTACCCTTCTTATCGCGACCGTAACAATGTCTGCTCCAGATGCTTTAACTGCATTTGCTGTATCTTCAAAAGTTTTGTACTTTCCTGTTCCAACAATCAATCTAGATTTAAAATTTTTATTTGCAATTGTGAATGTATCTTCTATCAAATTTTATCCTCCTCCGATAAAATGAACTATTTCTACTTTGTCATTTTTATTTAATACTAGACTTGGATATTTATTTTTTTCGACAATTTCACCATTTACTTCTATGGCAACTTTATTTTTGTGTAATTTAAGCCTATTTACTAAGTCATCTAAATTAGTACCATGCTTTATTTCGTAAGCATTCCCATTTAATTGTATTTTTGCCACATTTAAGTTATTCATTTAAATTATTTTAACTTATTTATATGACAAAAAAAATACTAATAATAAATGGACCTAACTTAAATCTTCTTGGTGATAGAGAGGAAGCCAAGTATGGAAAAACCACTCTTTCAGAAGTAAAAAAAAATTGTGAATCCCATGCAAAATCTATTGGTCTACAAATAAAGTTTGATCAGTCCAATATTGAAGGTGAAATAGTTACAATGATTCAAAATGCTAAAGATAAATACCAAGGTATAATAATTAATGCTGCAGGATATACACACACTTCAGTTGCAATTCTTGATGCTCTTCTTGCAATCAAGTTACCTACAATAGAAGTTCATATAACAAATATATATAACCGTGAAGAATTCAGAAAAAAATCCTTGATAAGTAAAGCTGCAAAAGGAATTATTTGTGGATTTGGTGTAAAAGGATATATTATGGCATTAGACTCTATAAAAGAAATTATTGATTAGATGAAAATAGATAAAAAAATTATTGAAGAATTAGTTGGATATTTAAAGGAATATCATCTAACAGAAATTGAATATGCTGAGGGAAGTACGAAAGTTAAAGTTTCTCGATCTATAAATAATTCAGCTGTTGTGTCTACAGAGGTAAATAAAAAAAAAATAGCAGTAGAAAATAATGGAACAAATGTTACTTCTCCAATAGTTGGAACTGCATATTTGGCTTCAGAGCCCGGTGCTAAGAAATTTGTAGAAGTGGGTGAAAAAGTAAAAAAAGGACAAACCATAATGATTGTCGAAGCTATGAAAACAATGAATCACGTACCATCTACTGAAAATGGAACTGTTAGTAAAGTTTTTGTAAAAGACGGTGAGCCTGTTGAGTTTGGTCAACCTCTGATATCGGTTAAATAATGTTTAAAAAAATCTTAGTAGCTAACCGTGGCGAAATCGCGGTTCGAATAATTAGAGCTTGCAAAGAATTAAATATTCCTTCTGTAGCAATCCACTCTGATGTTGACTCGGATTCAATGCATGTAAGATTGGCTGATGAAAGTATTTGTATAGGTTCTCATAAACCTCAAAATAGTTATTTAAATATTGGTGCTATAATGTCTGCTGCTGATATTACGGGATCAGATGCAATTCATCCTGGATATGGATTTCTCTCTGAAAACTATCATTTTGCAGAAATTGTCACAAAAAGTAAAATAAAATTTATTGGTCCTAGTGCTGAAATAATGAAAAAAATGGGAAATAAGATAGAAGCCAAAAGAACTGCGAAAAAATTTGGTCTACCTATTATTGAAGGATCAGAGGAAAATATTAAATCATTAAATGAAGCAAAAAAAATTGCATCAAAGATAGGATATCCAATCTTAATTAAGGCATCGGCTGGTGGTGGTGGAAAAGGAATGAAATTAGTAAACAAAGAACAAGAAATGGATGTTGCTCTATCCATGGCAAAACAGGAAGCAAAAAAATACTTTTCAAATGATGAAGTTTATATAGAAAAATATTTTGAAAAACCTAGACATATAGAAGTTCAAATTTTATCAGACAAAAAAACAACCATACATATGGGTGAAAGAGATTGTTCGGTGCAAAGAAAGCACCAAAAACTTATCGAAGAATCGCCTAGTCCAGTATTAAATGAAAAAACAAGACAAGATTTATTAAATAGAACTGTAGAAATGGTAAGTAAACTTAATTACGAAGGTGCGGGAACTGTTGAATTTATTTATGACAATGGAAAATTTTTTTTTCTAGAAATGAATACAAGAATACAGGTTGAACATCCTGTTTCTGAAATAAGAGGTGGAATAGACATAGTAAAAGAGCAAATAAAAATTGCCTCGAAAGGTAAAACATCATTAAAACAATCTGATATTACTTTTAGAGGCCATGTTATTGAGTGCAGAATAAACGCAGAAGATCCAAGTAAAGACTTTCAACCAAGCCCAGGTACAATTAATGTATGTCACCAACCTTCAGGCTTCAGAACTAGGGTGGATGGAGCCATATTTCAAGGCTGCAAGATTACACCATATTACGATAGCCTAATTTGTAAACTAATTTGCCAAGGTAGAGATAGAGAAGAAGCTATTCAAAGATTGCAAAGATCATTAAATGAATTTGTTATTGAGGGAATTACAACCACTATTGATTTGCATAAAAAAATACTAAACCATAAAAAATTTATTAATTCTGACTTCGATGTAAATTGGTTAGTTAAAGAATCTTTTTACTAAATATTCTCACAACCAGTAATCCATAAATCGTAAACGGGATGATCTATTGATTGTAAAGTAGGGCTTGAAGCAAAAGTCCATCCATTAAACAAAAATACCTGATTATTATCATCAATCGATAAATCTTTAACTTGCAAATATGCTACCGTATCAATTGTATTATTATTTTCAGAGAGCTGACATTTTAATGCTTTAATTTCTAATTTTCCAAAAAATTTTTTTTCGCCTACTTCAAGCTTAATAGCTGATGTTTTTGCTGTAATCTTATCTAACGCCTTTATGTTAATATAAATTTTTTTATTGTCTTTATTGTTCGACATATCCGGTTCAGATTCAGTTTTTTTAAGATTAACACTCTTGTTTTCTATTTTTTCCAACTCATCTTTTTCTTCTTCAAATGTAGGTGATAATTCTTCCAAATTTATTAAAGGAACCGATTGAATTTTATCAGCTGCCAAAATAGGTGAATTAATTATTATAGGTAAAAGAATAAAAAAAACAATTTTTTTAAGATTTCCAAGTTTCATATTTTTTAATATTTTTTTTTATTTTTGATGATAAGGAACCATCGGGTTTATAAGCTTTGTCTGTTCCTGTTAAATTCTCCTGATGTGGTTTCTGCCATAAAAACTTTTTACTTTTGTTATCAGGTACATTTCTTACCAGAAAATGAATCCATGCATGCCACTCGGGTGGAATTTTTGAAGCTTCAATATTTTTTTCATAGATCACCCACCTTTTACCTTTGGAGTTAGAGTAATATTTGTTTCCAAATTGATCCTCGCCAGAATATTTCCCAAATAACAAGGTATATATAAAAGTTCCAACAGTTTGTTTGTGCCACCAAGTAAATATTTGTTTTAAAAAATTCATTATTAGTCTCTTTCGATTCGTTTTTTATTCAATGCTTTTTTTATTTAATAAAAAAAATCCACACAATTAAAAATTGTAAATAATTTATTAGACATAAATTGTAATTAGTATATATCATATTAATGTCTTCTTCGTATAATTTTTTCAAATTTTGGTATTAGAAAACATGTCAAAGTACATAGTAGAAACTTTTTATACTTGCACATTTAAGATAATTCATAAACTTGATGAGCTAAGTGAAAAGAAGCTAGCCGATCTAGAAAATCGTAACGATGGTGATGTAAGGATTATTGATGTTCAGTTAAATAATAGAAAAACTAGAACTGACAGTAAAAAAGAAAATTTTAAAGAATCTGTAAGTGATATTAAAAAGAAAAATCTTCCTGATTTTTCCACTATTGTAAGTGATAAAATAACAAAGTCTGAAAATGTAGATAATACCAATATTAAATATCACAAAAAAACCAATAATAGATCAAAAATGCCAGATAGAAGAAAAGGATATATTCAAAAAGTTAGTATTGGAGACCATAAGATTTATTTGCATACAGGAGAATATGATGACGGAAAAGTAGGTGAAATTTTTATTGATATGAACAAAGAAGGTGAACTTGTAAAAGCTCTGATGAATAATTTTGCGATAGCTATATCTTTAGGACTACAATATGGAGTGCCCTTGGATGAATTTGTTGATGCTTTTATTGAAACAAAATTTGAACCTTCTGGCGAAATTAAAGGTAATGATAGAATTTTAAATGCTTCATCAATTCTTGATTATATATTTAGAGAATTAGCTATATCTTATCTAGGAAGAGAAGATCTCGCTCATACACCTTCTATTAAAAAAACAAGCAGCGATGAGCAAATTGGAACAGATAATGAAGATAGTTTTTTAAAATTAGTAAAAGGAATTACAAGCAAAGGTTTTGTCAGGAGCAATTACAAAGACAAACTTGTAGATTTAAGCAATATCAGATTAAATTTAAAAAGTAATAAGTAATAATTATTTCTTTTTTTCTACTACTTTAATGTTTAATTCCTTAAGTTGAGCATCACTTGGTTTAGATGGAGCTCCCATTAATAAATCTTGGGCATTTTGATTCATTGGAAACAAAGTTACCTCACGAATATTAACTTTATCAGCTAATAACATAACTATTCTGTCTATTCCTGGTGCCATCCCTCCATGAGGAGGAGCTCCGTAAGATAGAGCTTTTATCATGCCTTCAAATTTTGAATTAACTTGTTCCTTAGAATAGCCAACTTTAGAAAAAACTTTGTACATCAGCTCAGGTAAATGATTTCTTATTGCCCCAGAAGATATTTCATAACCATTACAAACTAAATCATATTGATAGGCAAGAATAGATAAAGGATCAGCTTTATCGAAATTTTTTATATCAACTTGTGGCATTGAAAAAGGATTGTGGCTAAAATCTATTTTCTTTTCTTTTTCATCAAACTGATACATAGGATAGTCAGTTATCCAACAAAATTCAAATTTTTTATTATCTATAAGATTAAGCTCTTTGCCAAGTTTTTGTCTAGCTAATCCAGAAATTCTTTCTGCTTCTTTGATTTTATCTGCTGAAAAAAATACTGCATCCTTATCTTTTAATTCACAAATTTTCACTAATTCACTCATAGCCTTTTCTGAAAAGAATTTTCCTAAAGGTCCTTTGGCAGCTAACTTACCATTAGTTTTTTCTAGTATAATATATCCCAAGCCTTTGGCTCCTTCCTCTTTTGCCCAATTATTATAACTATCAAAAAAACTTCTTGGTTTAGAAGATGTGTTTGGAGCGGGTATAGCTCTAACTACCGATCCTTTCTCAATCGATTTTTTAAAAATATCTAATTTAACATCATCTCTTTTCATAATTTCTGTTACATCTGATATTTTTATTGGGTTTCTTAAATCTGGTTTATCAGTACCATATTTTAACATTGATTCTTTGTATGTAATTATTTTAAATGGATTTTTAGAAACTTTTTTTTCTTTTCCAAATTTAGTAAACAGTTCAAAAAAAATAGGTTCAACAGCTTTGAATATATCTTCCTGTTCAACGAAAGACATTTCTATATCAAGTTGATAATGTTCTCCTGGACTTCTGTCAGCTCTGCCATCTTCATCTCTAAAACATGGTGCAATTTGAAAATATCTATCAAAACCAGAAATCATCACCATTTGTTTAAATTGTTGCGGAGCTTGAGGTAATGCATAAAATTTTCCTGGGTGGGTTCTGCTTGGGACTAAAAAATCTCTAGCTCCTTCTGGACTAGATGCAGTCAGTATTGGAGTTTGAAATTCTAAAAAGCCATCCGAAATCATTTTGTTTCTTATAAATGAAATTACTTTCGATCTTAAAATAATACTTTCATGCATTTCGTCTCTTCGTAAATCGAGAAATCTATATTTTAATCTTGTTTCTTCTGGGTAATCTTGTTCACCAAAGACTGGCATTGGAAGATCTTTGGCCTCGGACAAAACTTCAAATGAAGAAACTTTTATTTCAACTTCCCCAGTAAACAAATCTTTATTGATTGTTTCACTAGACCTTTTAATCACTTTACCAGAAACGCATACTACTGATTCTGGTTTAATTTTTTCTGCTAATTTGAATAAATTATCAGTATTCTCTATAACACATTGCGTCAAACCAAAATGATCTCTTAAATCAAAGAAAAGAAGATTTCCATGATCACGTTTTCTATGAATCCATCCTGAAAGTTTAACTGTTTCGCCTGAATGTTTCTTTGTAACTTCTGAACAAGTGTGAGTTCTATATTTATGCAAAATGATTCCTTTTTAAAAATTATATCATTTTTAATACTTCTTTAATCAATTTTAAGCTAAAAGGACTTCCCTTTTTTAATGAATATTTGTCCAAAGTTAAAATAAATTGTGATATTTTTTCATAAGACCTGTCAATTCTTTTTATTATGTATTCTATATGCTTTTTTTCAACTTTTATTTGTTTGTCAGAAAAGTTCTTTGCTAGAATCACGCTAAGCAATTCATCGCTCGGAAGTTTTATGCCAATAATTATACTACTATTTATTCTTGACATTAAATCCCTTAATTGAAATTTATAAGAATTCATTGGTTTTCTTGAAGTTATCAAAAAATATTTATTGTCCTGGAGTGCAATATTCCATATGGAGAATAATAATTTTTCTGGAATATATTCATCTAAATTTTCTATTATCAAAGCTTCTTTTGTTTTAAAATCTGTTATAGTTTTTTCTCCTAGTTCGCTGGAATTAATTTGCAAACAAGTTGTTTTGTTTTTTAAAAGAGAAGCTAAATGAGATTTTCCAGATCCAGGCGGACCGAAAATATTAATAATTCTTTTTACCCATTTTGGCCAACTATTTATGAAGTTGTATGCTTCTTGATTGCTTGATGATACATAAAAATCTTCTTTTTTATAAGCATTTTGACTTGGAAATTTTAGAATTAATTGATCACTCATTTTAGTTTTATCTGCCAGGATCCTTGATCATTAATTAGATTGTATCCAAACTTTGATAACTTTAATTTTAGTTTTTTTGGATCTCCATAATAATATATTTTAAAAAAAGAATTATTAGTATTGAATTCTTCTATGATAAAATTATCAATTATATCTATGTTATCCAAAGTTCCTTTAATATTTTCAAAATTTTTAATATTTTTATGTTCAAATTTAATTTTAATTGACAGAGGCATAAGTAAATTAACAAGATTCTCTTCTTTCCAAAGATCTGTGATATTTAATTTTAAATCTTTAGAAATTAAGCTTAATGCTGAATGATCATTTATATTTTTTATATTATATAAAATATTTTTATTTGTTTTGTTTTGATTAAAATTAGTTTTTATATGTATTTTTAATTTATCATTATAATATTCTATTAGTGCAAAAATATAATTTTTTACATCATATTTATTCACTAGATAATCTATATCAAGATCCTCAATGTTATCTTTTTTTTCTATAATTTTGGATATATCTTCTAAATCTTCTAAGGGCAAAATAAAATTTATTATTTCATTTTCAATTGATACTTCAGACCATTTCTTGTAAAAAAAACTTTCATTGAAATTTTGAAATTCACCATTTATAAAAAAAACCGGATAAAATAACGCAGAAATATTTGTAGGTTGTGAAAAAGAAATATTTTTCTTTCTTAAATATTTTTTAATTTTAGTGTCATTATAAACTATCCTTACTTTTAAATTGTATTCACTTTTTGTATAGCTCTCGTTCAGTATCTGAAAGCTATGTATTAAATTTTTTATTTGTTTTAATTTAATATTGTCAATCTTGTTTAAATCCCTTGAGAGTAGAATTTTTTTCATAAGTGAATCAAAAGAATCTAAAAAGACTTTGTCTAGATATTTTTCTCTAGAAAAGTTCAAATCTACTACACCTTTTACCTCAATATTATTTATTGTGAATAAATTTTCTTCTGAAAAACTTTTTGCAAATGTGGTAAATAGAAATATAGTTACCATTAAAGAAATAAAGATATATTCTTTTAGCAAAATGAACATAAACTTAAGTAAAGAATAATTTTTCATGAAAAAAATCTATAATACTTACAAAAAAAGCGGTGTTAATATGGCAACCGCTGATAAATTAGTAAATTACATATCCAAAATATCAAGAAAAACTTACAAAAAGAATACTGAGAGAAAAAATTTTAAAAATATTGGGAGTTTTGGATCAATTTTCGACTTATCTCAAGAAAAAATTAGCAAACCTATCATTGTATCCTCGACCGATGGCGTAGGAACAAAAATTGAAGTAGCTAACATGTTTAAAAAATATAATACCATAGGGGTTGATTTGGTAGCAATGTGCGTAAATGATTTAATAGTTCAAGGAGCAAAACCAATCTTTTTCTTAGATTATATAGCTATCAATAAACTTGAAATAAAAAAAGTTAAAAAGATTTTAGATGGAATAGTTTATGGATGCAAATTAGCAGGTTGTGCTTTAATAGGAGGCGAAACAGCTGAGATGCCCGGAACCTATGCTAAAAATAAATATGATCTTGCTGGTTTTGCAGTTGGAATTGTAGATAAAAAAAAATTATTAACTAAAAATAAAATCAAAAATAATGATATTGTTTTAGCAGTTCCTTCTTCAGGTTTGCATTCTAATGGTTTTTCACTTGTAAGATATATAATTAAAAAAAAAAAATTCCGATTAAACAAATCTTTAAAACAAGATTTAATTAAGCCTACTAAGATTTATGTGAAAGAGGTAAATAAGATCAATAATAAAAAATTAATTAATGGATGTGCAAATATTACGGGTGGAGGTTTATTAAATAATTTAGTTAGAGTTATTCCTGAACATCTCTGCTTAAATATATATCTTTCAAAAATTAAAATTAAACCTATCTTTAAATGGATAAAAAGGAATAATGTTCATGATAACGAAATGATAAAAACTTTTAATTGTGGTGTTGGTTTTTGTTTAATTTCAAATAAAAAAAATGTTAGTAAAATAAAAAAAATTTTTCCTAAAAAATATAAGCCATATCAAATAGGTTTCTTATCTAGAGAAAAATCAAAAATTAAAACGTTTGGTAAACTGAGATGGTAAAAAAAATAAAGTCATGTGTTTTTATTTCTGGTAATGGTACTAATCTTCATTCGATCATAAAAAGATCAAGAGATTATAATTTTCCAATTAAAATTGAATTAATTATATCTAATAGTTTAAACGCTAAAGGTTTAAAATTAGCTAAAAAATATGGCATACCTTCAAAGTTTTTTTCAAGTAATTATAAAGAGAAATTTGAAAGAGATTCATTGCATGAGATCAAAAAGAGAAAAATTAAATTTATTTGTCTGGCAGGTTTTATGAAAATATTATCTGAAAATTTTATAAAAAAATTTAATCATAAAATCATCAATATTCACCCGTCACTTTTACCCAAATTTAAAGGACTAAATACCCATAAAAGAGCTTTAAAAAGTAATGCTAAATACTCAGGATGCACAGTCCATTACGTATCGCCGAAACTTGATTCTGGCAAAATTATTTTACAAAAAAAGGTCTTGATAAGCAAAAATGAAACAGAAAATTCTTTAAAAAGAAAAATTTTAGTCCAAGAACATAAAATTTATCCTCAATCTATAATTTCAATATTTAGATAATTAATTATTTAAAAAAAAAATTTATCTCAGTAGTTGCGTTTTCTTTGCTGTCAGATCCATGTACTGAATTTTTATCTATTGATATTCCATACATTTTTCTTAATGTTCCCTCTTCTGCTTTCATGGGATCGGTCGCTCCCATAACTTCTCTATTTTTCAGTATTGCATTTTCTCCCTCTAATACCATCACCACTATAGGCCCTGATGATAAATAGCTGCATAAATCTTCATAAAAAGGCTTGGTTTGATGAACCCTATAAAACTCAGAAGCTTCCTCTTTAGATATTTTAACTTTTTTAGCTTTTAATATTTTTAATTTATTTTTTATAAAATATTCCTTAATGTCAGTTTCTAAATTTCTTTCTACTGCATCTGGTTTAATAATTGATAAGGTTTGTTCAATCATTTGGTTATTCGTAATATTCTTTTACTAATTTATTTAACAATCTGACTCCAAACCCTGTGGCTCCGCCTGGATTTAAGTTTGCTGCTTTTTTTGAAAAAGCCATGCCAGCAATATCTAAATGAGCCCATGGAGTCTTTTCTAAAATAAATCTTTGTAAAAACTGTGCTGCAGTAATTGAGCCTGCTCCACCTGCATAATTAATATTTTGTACATCGGCTATACTAGAGTCCATTAATTTATCATAATTTTTGTCAAGTGGTAATCTCCAAACTTTCTCATTTACTTTTTTGCTTGCATTAAAAATATTTTCGGATAATTCATCGTTATTTGAAAACATACCAGCATATTCTTCTCCTAAGCTAACAATTATCGCTCCAGTCAAAGTAGCTAAATCTATTATAATTTTTGGTTTGAATTTTTTTTCTGTAAAAGTTAAAGCATCAGCTAACACGAGTCTTCCTTCTGCATCAGTATTTAGTATTTCTATGGTTTTGCCAGAAAATGATTTTACAATATCTCCAGGTCTTTGAGCATTTCCTCCAGGCATATTTTCAACTAAGCCAACTACACCAACAGCATTAACTTTAGCTTTTCTTAATGCAAATGATTTTAATAACCCCACAACGACAGCTGAGCCTGCCATATCATATTTCATTTCTTCCATAAATCTTGCTGGTTTTAGGGAAATTCCACCTGTATCAAAACACACTCCTTTACCAACAAAAGCTAACGGTTTTTGGTTTGAATTTTTTTTTCCATTCCATTCAATTGTAACTAAATAACTTTCATTAATACTTCCCTGTCCCACACCTAACAAAGCATTAAGTCCCATTTTTTTCATTTCTTTCTCACCATAAATTTTTATTTTAAGACCTAGTTTTGATAATTTTTTTATTTCCTGGACATAAGATTTAGGTGTTAAAATATTTGGTGGCTCTGAAACTAAATTTCGAGTCAAAAATACACCTTCTTTTACACAATTGTAATATGTGTAACTTTTTTCTATTTCTTTTTTATATGAAGTTATAATTTTAAAGTTAATTTTTTTATCAAGGTTTTTCTTATTTAAAGTTTTATATTTATTAAATGTATAACTTTTTAAATTAATTCCAAAAATAAATTCAGAAAAAAAGTTAGTTAATTTTTCTTTATTTAAATCTAAGCTATCTACAAATAATTCAACATTTTGAATATCTTTAAATTTTTTTATATATGAAAAAAAAGATCCTCCAGATTCTTCTGAGGTGAAACTTTTATCTTTGTTCTTTACTTTAATTATGAAACATTTTTGCTTATCCGAAATATCAAAAGAACTTATTTCTTCATCATTTTTTTTACTTTTTAATGTCTTGAGAAAAGAATCTATTTTTTGTGCGGTGTTTTTAGGCACAACACTATTTCTATTATTATAGACGTAGTTTTCGGTTATAAATATAGCAAATGCCTCGCTACTTGGACTCAAACTGCTTATAAAACTTAACATTTTTCCTTTCTTTAACGTATAAATTGAATTCTATTCAAAGTTGATTTATTAACTATATAATACAACTTTTACAATGAATAAGACAATTTATAAATACCTTTTTCATGAATTTTTAAGATATTTTACTATAGCGTTGTTTGCTTTAGCTGCCATTGTATGGACCGTCCAAGCAGTAAATTTCCTTGATTTAATTACTGACGATGGTCATGCTTTCAGTGTTTATTTTTTATACTCATTCTTGACCATTTCTAAAGTAATAACAAAATTGATTCCATTTTGTTTTTTAATAGCTACAGTTTTAACAATCATAAAATTAGAAAAAGATAACGAACTTATAATTCTTTGGACTTCAGGATTAAACAAAATATACATAGTTAATCATTTAATTCGTATTTCTCTAATTATAATGTTGATACAGCTTATATTTACTACAAGTATCAACCCAACATTATTAAATTTATCTAGAAAAGTAATAAAAAATTCTGAATTAAAATTTGTTTCCTCAATGTTTAAAGAGAAACAATTTAATGACACAGTTGAAGGTCTAACGATATTCGTAGATAAAAAAAATAATAATAATTATAAAAATATTTTTATTAGAGATGAAAGTAAAGTTTTATCTTCCGTGGGAACCGCATCTTCTACAATAATTGCAAAATCTGGTCTTGTATCTGAAGATGAAAAGTATTTGATTCTATTTGATGGAAATATACAAAAACTAAATAAAGAAGGTGATGTCAGTATAGTAAAGTTTGAAAAAACTTCATTTAATCTTTCTGGAATTTCTACAAAAAGTATTTCAGAACCAAAAATGCAAGAAACTTCCACTTTAAAGATATTAAAATGTATAAGAGGTCAAGATATTAAAAAAATAGATATGCATAACTGCAATCCTACTGAAAGAACAAAAATAAATACAAAAATAGAAATTAATAAAAGATTGGGTATGCCATTTTTTATACCATTGATGGCTCTTGTATGTAGCTTTCTTCTTACGTCAAGAAAAGATAAAAAAGTATTTACTTTAAATAAATATATTTATTCTTTTTTTGGTATTTTATTTCTTATATTGGCGGAAATAACAGTAAGATATTCGGGAATTTCTTGGAGACATTCTGCATTTTATTATTTTTTTCCCATTGCGTTGGTGCCAATACTTTATCTTAGTTTAATAAAAAAATTTAAATATGAAAATTTATATTAGTAATCATGATTAGATCTTTCTTAATAAATAAATATCTTGGATTAGAATTTATTAAAGTTGTTTTAAACACAAGTCTCATTTTTTTTACTTTAGGTTTTGTCATGAATTTATTTGAAGAAATAAATTTTTTTAAAGAAATGAACGTATCTATTAATACTCCGATAATTTTATCCATGTTATTCACCCCGAGCTTATTACATAATTTTTTTCCATTTATTATTTTACTTTCTGGAATTTGGTTTTTTTTAAAAATAAAGAAGAGCGACGAACTAACTGCTATTAATATTTCTGGTTTATCAAATTTATTTGTAATTTTGACACCAGGTATTATTTCAATTTTTTTGGGAGTTTTTTTTGTTGCAGCAGTAAATCCCATTACTTCTATTTTGGTAAAAAAATATGAAACAATAAAAGGAGGTTATGAATTAGATCAAGAATATCTTGCTGCAATTACAGAAAATGGAATTTGGATCAAGGAAAAAAATCTTCAAAAAAATAATATAATAAGATCAAGTAATTTAGAAAATGAAAACTTATTAAATGTCACTATTTATGAGTTCGATAAAAATAATGAGTTTGTGAGAAGAGTAGAAGCTGAATCTGCAAATATCAAATCGTTAAAATGGTCTTTAAAAAATGTCAAAATAATAAATTCGGAAGGAATAGTAACGTCAGAAAACATAGAAAATATCTCATATATCAGCATGTATGATATTAAAAAAATTAAAAGCTTATACTCAAATCTAGATACTATTTCATTTTGGAGTATTGAAAATGAAATAAAACTTTTAGAAGAAAGAGGATATTCTACAAAAGAAATGGAAGCTAAACTTCACAGATCTTTTTCGTTTCCATTTTTTCTTTTAAGCATGCTGTTATTAAGTTCATTTTTTACCTTAGGAACAAGGTTTAATGAAAGCAATTGGAGATATGCTTTTTTTGCAATAATTTCAAGTATATTAATCTTTTTCTTTAATGACTTTTCAGCGGTACTAGGCAAAACAGAAAAACTGCCAATAGAAATTTCTGTTTGGATGCCAATAGCACTAATTTTTATATTTAGCTCGATAGGAATCATTCATGCAAATCAAAAGTAAAAAAATACTAGCTATTTTATTATTTTTAAGCTTCTTTGCTATCAGCTCAACACTTAATGCGGAAGAATTTAATATCTCAGCAAAAGAGATAAAGATTGATAAAGAAAATGAGACAATTGAAGGAATAGGTTCTGTTCAAGCTACAGATATTGAAGGAAAAATTATATATGCAGATAAAATATTTTATGAAAAATCAAAAGAATTTTTGCTCGCTACAGGAAACGTAAAAATTGCTGACAAAGAAGGAAATATTTTAAAAACTGATAAAGCAACATATGACAAAGCTAATGAGCTTATTATCACTCACAGTAATACTGAAATAAAATTAAAGGAGGGATACAACCTCGTAGGTTCAAATATCACATACAATGTGACGGAAAAAATATTAATGTCAGATCAAAATTCATTATTTTCTGATATTGACGGAAATATTGTTGAAACAGGTATGTTCCAATATGATATTAAAAAAAATTTATTTTCTTCTGTAGGTGAAATAAAAATTCGCGATATAAAAAAAAATAAATATTTTTTTAAAGAAATTCATGTTGATACAAAAACTAAAGAAATAATTGGGTCAGACATTAGCGCTATTCTTGATCAAGATAATTTTGGTGTAAGTAAAAAGAGTGATCCAAGATTTGTTGCTAATGATATTTTGTTATCGAAAAATTTGACAACCTTGTCCAAAGGTGTTTTTACAGTTTGTCAAAAACGAGCTAATAAGTGTCCGCCATGGAGTTTAAAAGCCAAAAAAATAACTCATGATCAAGCAAAAAAAAATATATACTATGAGAATGCGACATTAAAAGTTTATGATATACCTTTATTTTATTTTCCTAAATTTTTTCATCCAGACCCTACTGTTAAAAGACAATCAGGCTTTCTAGCTCCTTTTTTTACTAATACCACTGCTGTTGGAACTGGTTTTGCTCAACCTTATTATTGGGCAATTAGTGATGATAGAGATTTAACATTTACTCCTAAATTTTATGCAGGCGAAAACTTACTAATTTTAAATGAATATAGACAAGCATTTAAAAATGGATTTTTAATTTTAGATACAAGTTATACTGAGGGTTATAAAAATACTACATCTAAAAAAATTGAAGGACCTAAAAATCATATCTTCGCTAACTTTGATTTAAATTTGAATAAGGATGAATCTTACGAAAGTAACTTATTAATGAAATTTCAGAGAACTTCTAATAATACTTATTTTAGAAATCATAGTATTAATACTAGTTTGGTTGATTCTGAAGTAACTACACTAGAAAATAAAATTAAATATAGTTTTTTTAAAGAAGATATGTATTTTGATATATCTACAGAAATTTACCAAGATTTAAGAGTTAAAAAAAATTCAGACCAGTATGAATATATTCTTCCAAATATATTATACGGTAAAACTTTTTTTTCTGAAAAGTTTGGTTCTATAAATGTTAAGTCTAATGCTATCCATAATCAGTATGGGACCAATATTCAAAAAACCATGTTAACAAATGATATTATATGGAATTCATCTAGTTATATTACAAGAAATGGCTTTATAAGTACTTTAGAAGGTATGGTTAGAAACACTAATTATGAAACAAGAAAAACGAGAAATTCAAAGAATAAATATGAAAAATATAAAGATGGAGATATGGTTAATGAAATAAATGGTGTCATTGCAAATAAAATTTCTTTACCTATGAAAAAAGAAGGCGTTAATTACTCTAACTTCTTCTCTCCGAACGTTATGATAAGATACGCTCCTGGACATATGAGAAATTTGGATGGTAAAGATTTACTTTTAAATCACTCTAACTTATATGCTCTCAATAAAACTTCAGAAATTGAGGATGGATTAAGCGCAATTTTAGGTTTTGATTTTAAAATAAATCAAAAAGAAAAAAACAATACAGAAAAAGAAAAATTATCAATTTCTTTAGGGCAAGTTTTTAACCCAAATATAAATAAAGATATACCTTCTAAAAGCTCACTTGATCAAAAAATGTCAGACATTGTTGGAAAAATTAACTATAATTTTTCCGAAATTGGAGAAATTAATTATAAATTTTCTCTAGACCACAATATTAATGATATAAATTATAATGAAGTTTCTACAAAATTAAATTTTGGTAAAGTGCAATTTAATTTAGACTATCTAGAAGAACAAAATCATATCGGGAATGAACATTATGTAAGTCCAGGTATCACATTAAATTTCAATGATCAAAACAAATTAAGTTTAAGTACAAAAAAGAATTTTAAAACAGATAGTACAGAATTTTATGACTTAAGTTATCAATATGAGATTGATTGTTTAAAAGCAGGAGTGGTATATAGAAGGGAATTTTATCAAGATAGCGATTTAGAACCAAATGATACTTTAATGTTTACATTAACATTTGTTCCTTTTGGAAGTATAAATACGCCAGTATTAAATCAGTGATCAAAATAAAAAAAATATTTTTTGTTATATTGCTAATTATAGCTCCTTTTTTTAATGCACACTCTTCAATTAAAGATGCTCTATATATAACTGTTGGGGATAGGGCTATTACTAAATCCGATATCATTGATGAAATTAAAATTATTTTAATTTTAAATAATATGGCCTATTCGGAAGATAAAAGAGAAGAGTTACAACAAATGGCTATAAAATCCTCAGTAAAAAGAAATATTAAAGAAATAGAAATTAATAGAATTGGATTCATGGAGTATAGCAAGGAAGATTTAATAAATGAATTAACTCGGCTGGCAGATAATATAAATGTGGACTTAGATACACTTAAAAATATATGTACAGCTAATGGTATAGATTTTTCAAGAATTGAAGATCAAATAAAGACAGAACTTCTTTGGAATAGTCTAATTTTTCAGTTGTATAAAAATAGGATATCTGTCAATTCTGATGAGATAGACGAGCAACTAAAATTGAATCAAAGCAAAGAAGAATTTGAAGAGTTTTTAATTTCAGAAATTATAGTACAATCTGTAGAAAAAGATAAATTAGAATCTAGAATAAAAGAGATTACAAAAAAAATTGAAATAGAAGGATTTGAAAGCGTGGCTATGAATTTAAGCCTTTCACAGAGTGCTACAAAAGGTGGAGATTTAGGTTGGGTGGGTGAAAATATAATTTCAAGTAAATTTAGAGATAAAATAAAATCAACTCCTTTGGGTGGAATTTCTGAACCAATTTTATTATCCGAGGGTATTTTATTTTTTAAAGTAAGAGATAAAAGAAAAATCACAAAAAAATTAACTTTGGAAGAACAAAAAAATCAGCTAGTAAATACAGAAAAAACTAAAATACTTAACATGTATTCATTATCTCATTATGATAATTTGAGAAGAGTAATTCCAATAAAGTACTTTGATGAATAGGCCAATAGCAATAATTGCGGGTGAACCAAATAGTATTGCATCTGAAATTATTTTTAAAAGTTGGATGCTTAGAAAAAAGTATAAGTGCAAGCCATTTTTTATAATTGGTAATTATCAGCATTTAAATGTGCAAAGAAAAAAATTAAATTATCAAGTTAATCTTAAAAAAATTAGTAATGAATCCGAAATAAGCAAAGCAAATAAAAAAAAACTGTTTGTTTATGATATTGAATACAAACAAAAAAAGTCATTTGAAAAAATATCAAGCAAATCTAGTAGGTATATCTTAAAATGTTTTGAGCATGCCATTAAATTATTTAATAAAAAAAAGATACAAGGTTTTATAAATTGCCCAGTTTCTAAAGAATTTTTATTTAAAAAAAATTACCAGGGCGTTACTGAATTTCTTTCAAAAAAAACTGGTAAAAGTGGTAGTGAAGTAATGTTAATTTTTAATAAAAAACTATCTGTATCTCCAATTACAACTCACATACCTTTGAACCAGGTAAGCAAAAATATAAGAAAATCTAAAATTATTAACAAGGTGAAAATTATAAATAATTTTTATAAAAAAACTTTTAATAAAAAACCGAATTTTGCAATACTTGGTTTGAATCCACATAATTTTCCTACAACTAAAATGTCCATAGAAAAAAATATTATAAAAAAGGCAATACAAAAATTGTCAAAACTAAAAATTAAGGTATCCGGTCCTATACCTACCGACACAAGCTTTATGATGATTAAAAAGTATAAATTTGATGTTATAATTGGCATGTACCACGATCAGGTACTCACACCATTTAAAGCTCTTTATAACTTTGACGCAATAAACATAACTTTAGGTTTGCCTTTTATTAGAATTTCACCCGACCACGGCGTGGGGGAAAATATCGTAGGTAGAAAAATTGCAAATCCTAAAAGTTTAATAGAATCAATTAAATTTTTTAATTTTATAAAATAATTAATGAATTCTTTTATATATCAAAAAAAAAGTTTAGGTCAAAACTTTTTAATAGATAAAAATATAATTAATAAAATTATAAAAATTGGAAATGTAGAAAAAAATAGTACAATTTTAGAAATAGGCTCAGGAAATGGAAACCTAACTAGTAAAATTATTGATTTGAATCCAAAAAAAATATACGCAATTGAAAAGGATAAAAAATTAACAGATTTTCTTAAAATAAAATTACAAAAAAATAATAAAATTGAGATAATTAATGAAGATATTTTAAACATAATTAAGATAAAAAATTTTGGAAAAAATATCATCGTGTTTGGGAATCTGCCATATAACATTTCTACTCAAATTCTTGCGTCATTTATTCAATTTGAAAAGTGGCCACCTTGGTATGAGTTGTTAGTTTTGATGTTTCAAAAAGAAGTTGCAGATAGAATTATCTCAAAAGAAAGTTCCAGTAATTTTGGCAGATTGTCAATTTTATCTAACTGGAGACTGGATATTAAAAAGCACTTTGATGTTTCAAGAAATTGTTTTTTTCCTAAACCAAAAGTGAACTCGACTGTTCTATCATTTAAACCTAAAAAAAAAAATAAATTTAATATAAGAAATCCTAAAAATCTTGAAATGGTAACTAGGGTACTTTTTTCAAATAGAAGAAAAATGATTAATAAAAATTTTTTAAAATTATTTAATGGGAATAAATCTATAGCAGAGGACTTGAGTTTAAAACTTAATCAAAGACCTGAAGATTTAAGCAAGGAGATGTATTATAAAATAACAATGAAATATGAAGAGTTATTTGGATAATTCACTTACTTTTTTTTTAACAATATTTAAGTCTTGTCTAGGTTTTTTTCCTATTTTAATATTTTTAATTATTTCTAAAATATCATTATAACATACTTCTAAATCATCATTTACTAAAATAAAATCATACTCATTCCAATGGGATACTTCTTCGTGAAATTTATTCATTCTTTCCTTAACCATATTTTCATTTCCGGCATGTCGATTCAATAATCTTTCTTTTAAAATTTTAAGATCTGGTGGTAAAATGAAAAACGTAAATATTGACAAGTTTTTTATTTCTTTCAACTGTTTAGTTCCTTGCCAATCTATATCGAACAGTACATCTTTTCCTTTTTCTAATAATTGTATTACTGGTTTTTTTAAGGTTCCATAACAATTGTTAAAAATATTTGCATATTCAAAAAATTCATTTTTTTTAACTAAACCATCAAATTCTTCCTGGTTTACAAAATAATAATCTTTCCCATTAATTTCGTTTGGTCTTGGTTTTCTAGTAGTATGTGAAATTGATATAGTAAAATTTTTATTTTCTTGGGCTAGTTTTTTTGTAAGTGTAGTTTTTCCTGCTCCTGAAGGTGAAGATAAAACAAACATCTTACCGCTCTTCTCTATTCGCATGTTCCTGCCTTTTGAACCGATGTTTGTTTATTTGGATGTTTAAGCCGATTTACTCTCAATAAATTTTATCGCATCACCAACAGTCAGAATTTTTTCAGCTTCGCTATCTGAAATTTCAGAACCAAACTCCTCTTCGAAAGCCATTACTAATTCCACTGTATCCAAACTATCAGCACCTAAATCATCTATGAAATTCGCTTCATCAGTAACTTTTGTTTCTTCTATTCCTAAGTGATCAGCAACCATCTTTTTAACTTTATTTGAAATATCTTTTGACATTTATAAATCCTTAATTTTAATTATTAGTTCTTAATAAATTATTAATAAACTTTGTCAAGACATATACATTCCACCATTTACATGGATAGTTTCGCCAGTAATATAAGAAGACTGTTCAGAAGATAAAAATGCAGCGCAATTAGATACATCTTCACCTGTGCCAAGTTTTCCCATTGGAATTCTGGATGTTAAATACAATTTAATCTTTTCAGCAATGTTTTTAGTCATATCAGAATCTATGAACCCTGGTGATATACAATTTACTGTTATATTTTTTTTAGCATATTCAATAGCAAGACTCTTTGACATTCCAATTATACCTGCTTTGGAAGCAGCATAATTTGATTGACCAACATTTCCTGTGTGACCAACAACTGAAGTTATATTTATAATTCTTCCAAATTTACCTTTTAACATTTTTTTTATTGAGTGTTTTGAAAGTAAAAAAGTAGATGTCAAATTTATATCGATAACTTTTTTCCATTCATCATCTTTCATCCTTAAAGATAGATTATCTACATTTTTACCTGCGTTATTGATCAAAATATCTAATCCTCCCATTTCAAGGGCTACATTTTCTATAAATTCTTCAATTTTTTGATGCTCGGATATATCAAATTTTTTTACTTTTATATTTGGAAAATTTCTTTTTATTAAATCTAGTTTCTCTGTATTTGTGCCACTTCCATAAACATTGCCACCAAGAGAAATAAATTTTTTAACCAAAGAGTTGCCAATTCCTCCGGTAGCGCCTGTAATTAAAATATTTTTATTTTTAAAATTAATCATTTTTTTATATCTTCCATTGAGCTAATATTTGATATGTTAGCTTCCTTGTGTATTTTTTTTACTAAACCAGAAAGGACTTTACCGGGTCCAATTTCTAAAAAATTTTTAGCACCTTTTTTTACCATATAATTTACACTATCTTTCCATCTAACTCTTGATGTTATTTGATCAATTAATAGTGGCTTAATTTTGTTAATATCGGATTCTTCTTGAGCAGTAACATTGCTAATTATACTGGGTTGTGGTTTTTTAAAATTTGAATTTTCAATTTTTTCTTTCATATTGGCAGCCGCTTTTTTCATCAAAGAACAATGAAATGGAGCGCTGACTGGCAAAAGTATTCCCTTTTTTCTTTTTTCTTTTAAGTTTTTTTGAAGAATATCTATAGCTATTTTTTTTCCACTAACAACAATCTGTCCATCAGTGTTATCATTTGCGATTTCGCAAATTTCATTTTTGGGTAGTAAATTAATTTCATCTTCAACATCTTTTATTTTCATTCCAAGAACTGCTAGCATTGATCCTTCGCCGGCAGGTACAGCTTCCTGCATAGATTTTCCTCTTTCATGAAGTAAATAAGTAGCTGTTTCTATTGTTATAGATCCTCCGCAAACTAGTGCTGTGTATTCTCCTAGAGAATGTCCAGCAAAAAATTTTGCTTTGTTTAATTTATAATCATATTCTTGATTTAGAACCTGAAAAATGCTTACTCCCACAGCCATAATTGCTGGCTGCGTGTTTTGTGTCAGTTTTAATTCTTCTTCAGGTCCATTTAAAATAATATTTGAAAGTGAGAAACCTAAAGTTTCATCAACATCTTTGAAAATTTTTTTAACTAAATCAAATTTGTTATAAAAATCTGATCCCATACCAACGTATTGAGAACCTTGACCGGGAAATAAAACAGCATCCATAAGAGTATAAGAAATATAATATAATTATATTTTAATAGTTGTATAATGAAAATTTTAATAGTATAAAACCACAGCCTCTGCCCTAAAAAGGTGGATTATTCGATGAAATATCGAATTAACCGAGGAAAAAGTGAATGAATTGCTACGAACATACATTTATAACTAGACAAGATCTGTCTGAAAGTCAGACAAAAAAAGTTATAACTAAATACGAAGAAATAATCAAAAATAATTCAGGAAAAATTATAAAAATTGAAGAATGGGGATTAAGAAATCTATCTCATCGAATAAATAATAATAAAAAAGGTTTTTATTTTCATATTAAGTTAGAGGGTGAAGGTAAAACTGTAGATGAACTAGAAAAAGCGCAAAATATAGATGAATCACTAATAAGGTATTTAACAGTTAGAATAAAAAAGCATGATTTGAGTACAAACTATTTTGAAAAAAAGGATTAGCAAAAATTAATCAATATGAAAAAAAATAGAAAATTTAAAAAGTCTAAAAATTCTAAAAATTCTAAAATGAGTTTATTTCAAAAACCAGATGTGAAGTTTTTTAAACCATGCCCGCTATCAGGAAAAGGTGCTCCGATAATAGATTACAAAAATATAAAATTATTAAAAAAATATATGTCTGAAAGTGGTAGAATTTTACCTTCAAGAATTACATCGGTATCACTAAAAAAGCAAAAAGAACTTTCGAGATCAATTAAAAGAGCAAGATTATTAGCATTAATTTGAAATCAATATGCAAGTTATTTTATTAGAAAATATTAAGAACCTAGGAAAGATAGGTGATGTAGTAGCCGTAAAAAGAGGACATGGTCGAAATTTTCTAATTAAATATGGAAAAGCTCTTATAGCTTCTAAAGATAATATTAATTTAGTTAATAAAAAAAAAGAAAATCTTAATGTAAAAAATCTCGCGATTAAAAAGGAAGCAAAAAAAATATTTGAGATTATTAATAATAAGAAATATAAATTCTTTAAGAGAGCTAAAGATAACGATGAACTATATGGATCAATAAAACCAAAAGAACTTTCAAAAAATATTAAAGATGTTGATACTATAGAAATAAAACCATCACAGATTGATTTAACTAAAGAAATTAATAAAATTGGTTCCTACGAGGCAAAAATTAATCTACACGCTGAAATTCAAGCAAATATTCACATTCAAGTTGTAAAAGAAAAAGAAGAAAATTAATTTCCCATTAAGTTTTTCCACAGAAAAGTTACTTCGTGTATAACTTTCGTGTTTTTTTTATTATTTTTTTAGTATTTAATAATAAAAATATAAACATGGCTAAACAACCTTTTAAAATAGTTGAAAACTCCCAAAAACAAATGCCTTGCAATATTGAGGCAGAACAGGCAGTTATAGGTTCCATTTTAGTATCTAATGATATTTATGACGAAATTTCTCCAATTATAGATGCTCAAAAGTTTTATGATCCTATTCATATAAAAATTTATCAAACTATCGAAAATCTAATATCTAAAGGTCTCTTAGCTAACCCAATTACTTTAAAAAATCATTTTGAAAATAATGAGGGTTTAAAAGAACTGGGAGGGCAAGAATATTTAATAAAAATTACCAAATTTTCTACATCAATAAAACAAGCCATAGAGTATGCGAACATTGTTCAAGAGATGCATGTAAGAAGAGAACTTATCAAAATATCAGATTCTATTTTGGATAATGCTTCAAATAATTCTGAAGTTAGTAAATCTGGTGAAGAAATGATTCAAAATGCTGAAAAATCTCTTTTTGATTTAGCTGAGAGAGGACATTTTAATAAATCTTTCATAAAATTTGAAAATGCACTCAAGCAAACCATTGAGATGGCTAAAAGTGCATATCAAAATGAAGAAGGTATAGTAGGTGTTCCTACCGGATTAACTGATTTAGATTCTAGGCTTGGAGGTATGCACAAACAAGATTTAATTGTTATTGCAGGAAGACCATCAATGGGTAAAACTGCTTTAGCAACAAATATAGCTTTCCATGCTGCGAAAAACATAGAGAGTAAAGGTTTAAAATCAACTGTGGCTTTTTTTTCTTTGGAAATGTCCTCAGAACAACTTTCAACAAGAATATTATCTGAGCAATCTAGAATAAGATCTAATGACATAAGAAGAGGAAAGGTTTCTGAGAAAGAGTTTGAAAAATTTATTGAAACATCAAAGAACATATTTGAACTACCTTTGTATATAGATGAAACCCCAGCTATTACTATTGCCGCGATTAGTAATAGATCAAGAAGAATTAAAAGGCTTTTTGGCCTTGAGTTGGTTATAGTTGATTATATTCAGTTAATGAAATCAACTGGGAAAAAAGAATATAATAGAGTTCAAGAAATTTCTGAAATAACTCAAGGTTTAAAAGCGTTAGCTAAAGAATTGGATGTTCCTGTGCTTGCATTATCACAGTTATCTCGAGCTGTTGAACAAAGAGATGATAAAAAACCACAGTTATCAGATTTGCGTGAATCAGGTTCTATAGAACAGGATGCAGATGTAGTTATGTTTGTTTTCAGAGAATCGTATTACCTAGAAAGAAAAGAACCTACCGCAGGATCTATTGAACACGCGGAATGGAGACAAAAAATGGATGAAGTAGCTAGCTTAGCTGAAATAATGATTAGCAAACAAAGACACGGGCCAACTGGAAATGTTAAAGTTGAATTTGAATCAATGTATACTAAGTTCAAAGACTTAGAAAATAAATAGCTTTAATCATTTCAATGTTCGGAACAATATATAAAAATTCAATAATTGAAAAACCAAAATTAACTTTAATCGTACTTTCTGTAATATTATTAACTTTTGCATATTTTTCCAAAAACTTCCAGCTTGATGCTTCGTCAGATACTTTGCTATTGGAAAATGACCCTGATTTAAAATATCTAAGAGAAGTAAATACAAAATACGGATCAAAAGATTTTTTGGTACTTACTTATACGCCAAAAAAGGAGTTATTAGATACAGATACAATTCAAAATCTTACAAATCTTAAGAATGAGTTAAAAAATTTAAAATGGACCAGTAATGTAATAACCATATTGGATGTTCCTCTATTAAAAAATAATGATGATCCATTAACTGAAAGAATCAAAAATTTTAAAACTCTATCCAGCGAAGATGTGGACAAAGAAAGAGGTTTTAAAGAAATTATTAATAGCCCAGTTTATAAAGAATTTGTGATAAGTAACGATGGTAAAACTAGCGGAATTTTAGTTTATATAAACACTGACAAGAAATTATCTGAACTAATAAAGAAAAAAAATGATTTTTTAGATAAAAAAGACAAAAATCAATTTACCTCTGAAGATAAAAACAAATATAAAAAATTTTTATTAGAATATGACAAATACAAAAAGTCGTATAATCAAAAAAATCATCAAAATATAAATGAAATTAGGTCAATCATTGGAAAGTATAAGGACACGGCAAAAATTCACTTAGGAGGAATTCCAATGATTGCGGATGACATGATGACCTATGTCAAAAACGACATAATAGTATTTGGAGCTGGTGTTTTTGTTTTTATAGTTTGTACTTTGTGGTTCGTTTTTAGAAGTTTATTGTGGGTATTTATTCCTCTTTTAAGTTGTTTTTTTTCTGTCTTGATTATGGTTGGATTCCTTGGATTAGTAGGTTGGAAAGTTACAGTTATATCCTCAAACTTTATAGCTCTAATGCTTATTTTAACAATGGCTATGAATATCCATATGAGCGTTCGTTATCTACAATTTAAAAAAGAAAATCCTAATGTTCCAAATAACGAGGCCTTGCTATGGACATCAAGCAAAATGTTTTGGCCAATACTTTATACTGTGCTAACAACCATATGCGCATTTCTATCACTTATATTTAGTGAAATTAAACCTATCATAGATTTTGGATGGATGATGACTGTAGGCTTATTAGTTTCTTTATCAATAACCTTCACTCTACTTCCTGCTGTCTTAAATATTTTAAGTAGAGAAAATAAAAATTTTCAGGATGAAAAAAAATCAAAAATAACTTCTTTCCTAAGTAAAGTTGCACAAAAGAACACTAAAACAATTTTTACCTCAGCAGTAATTATAATTATTTTAAGCATACTTGGAATTACAAAACTTGAAGTAGAAAATAGTTTTATAAATTATTTTGATAAAAAAACAGAAATTTATAAAGGAATGAAGTTAATTGACAGTAAGCTTGGTGGAACTACTCCTCTTGATGTAATTATAAAATTTCCCAGCAAAGAAGAAGTGGAAAAAACTGATGACGATTTTGATAGTTGGGATGATGAAGATAAAGATGATACAAAGTATTGGTTCACAAGAAACAAAATAGATAAAATTACGCAAATTCACGATTATTTGGATAGTATAGATTCTGTAGGTAAAGTTATTTCTTTTGCTTCAATGGTTAGGGTTGCTGAAGATTTAAACGATGGAAAAAAACTACAAGGTTTAGAAATGGGAGTTCTTTACACAAAAATTCCAGATTCAATAAAAAAGGAGATAATTGATCCTTATATATCTATAGAAAATGACGAAGCTAGAATAAGCATAAGAATTTTAGATTCTAAAGAAGACCTTAGAAGAAATGATCTAATCAATAAAATTAACTATGATCTAGAAAATAATTTAGGATTAAATAAGGAAGAATTTAAATTAGCTGGTGTTCTTATTCTTTTTAATAACCTTTTACAAAGTTTATTTAAATCACAAATATTAACATTGGGTGTTGTTATGGCAGGAATTACATTTATGTTTTTAATATTGTTTAGAAATATTACATTATCTTTAATTGGGGTTGTCCCAAACTTTATGGCGGCCTTTTTAATACTGGGTATCATTGGTTTATTAGGAATACCTTTGGATATGATGACGATAACTATTGCTGCTATTACCATAGGTATCGCAGTAGATAACAGCATACATTACATTTATAGATTTAAAGAAGAATTTAAAAATATTAGGGACTATAATAAAACTCTTGAAAAATGTCATAATACCGTTGGAGTAGCTATATTAAATACTTCCATAACAATTGTTTTTGGTTTTTCAATACTTGTGCTATCAAATTTTATACCGACGATTTATTTTGGAATATTCACTGGAATTGCTATGCTTTTAGCCATGATTTCAGTTTTGACTCTATTACCAAAACTTATTTTAATAGTTAAACCCTTTGGAAATGTCTGAAATAATAGAATTTATACAAAATAATATATCTGCATTTGATCTTGTTGTTTTTCTAATTACTATTTATTCAATGGCACAGTGTGCCGCAAAAGGATTCATGATGAGTTTATTATCATTTTCAAAGTGGTTGTTAGCTTTGATTATAACGATAATATTGGTACCAAAATTAAACCCTTGGATACAAGATTATATCGAATCAAAATTTATAACTGATATTGGCCTTGGAATATTTGTATACATAGTTTCACTTTTTGTAATAATTAATATAGGAAAAGCCATTAGCAGGGCAGTTACATATACTGGCCTTGGTTCAGTGGATAAAAGTTTTGGAATAATATTTGGAATTTTTAAAGGTTATATAATTTGTGTTTGCGTATTTTCATTACTTAATTGGTTTTATCCACACGAAAATTGGCCAATCAAAACCAAAGATACTTATTCTTTTGAAATAATATATAAGGGAAGTGTATTTTTGGTTGATGAGTTCCCAAATAGACAAGATTACTATGATCAAACCGAAGAAAAATTAGAAAAAATTTAGATGGATAGAATAAAAGAAGAGTGTGGAATTTTTGGTATATTCAATAATAAAGAAGCCGCTACTCTAACTGCATTAGGGTTGCATGCATTACAACACCGAGGTCAAGAAGCTTGTGGTATTGTTACATGCGATAGTAAGAATTTTTATGCAGAAAGAAGATTTGGATTGGTTGGAGATAATTTTACTAAAGGAAAAGTAATTAAAAGATTGCCTGGAAAAAATGCAATTGGTCATAATCGTTATTCTACAGCGGGAAATAATTTAATCAAAAATATACAACCTTTTTTTGCTGATCTGCATAAAGGTGGAATAAGTATAGCTCATAATGGAAATTTATGTAATGCTCTACATCTTAGAGAAGAGCTGGTTAAAAATGGTTCTATTTTTCAATCAACTTCTGATACGGAAACTATCGTTCAACTCATAGCTAAATCAAAAAGATTAAAAATAGTAGAAAAAATTATTGATGCTTTATTTAAAATACAAGGAGGATATGCATTAACCGTTCTTACAAAGGAAAAATTAATCGGAATCAGAGATCCTTTTGGAATACGTCCTTTAGTTATCGGTAAACTCAATAAATCTTTTATTTTAACTTCAGAAACTTGTGCCTTAGACATAATAGGAGCAAAGTTTATTAGAGAAGTTGAAAATGGAGAAATTGTTATAATTGATGAAAATGGTATGGAAAGTTTGAAACCATTTCCAAAAATGAAAGAACGTCCCTGTATTTTTGAATATATCTATTTTTCTAGACCAGACAGTATTATTAAAAATATCAGTGTATACGAATATAGAAAAAGATTAGGATGTGAGTTAGCTAAAGAAAGTAATGTTGATGCTGACTTAGTGGTGCCTGTACCTGATTCAGGAGTTCCAGCTTCAATTGGTTTTGCAGAAAAAATAAATAGAAACGTTGAATTAGGAATAATTAGAAATCATTATGTTGGAAGAACTTTTATTGAACCTACTCAACAAATAAGAAGCTTTGGTGTAAAACTAAAACATAATATCAATAGACCGCTTGTGAAAGACAAATCTTTGATACTAATTGATGATTCTTTAGTTAGAGGAACTACATCACTAAAAATAGTAAAAATGCTTTATGAAGCTGGAGCAAAGGAGATACATCTCAGAATTGCATCACCTCCTATTAAATACCCTGATTACTATGGTGTAGATACACCAGATAAAAAGGAGCTTTTGGCCTCAAAATTAAATATAGAAGAAATGAGAAAGTTTATAAAAGTGACTTCATTAAAATTTTTATCAATTGAAGGTTTGTATCGATCTATGGGGCATAAAGAAAGAAATAACTCTTATCCTCAATTTACCGACCATTGTTTCACAGGGGAATATCCTGTTGAACCTATTGATGCAAGTAGAAAAGACTTTGGTGAGGAACAAGCTTCTTTGATATCAAAAAATTATCAATAAAAATAATTAATTAGTTAAATCCTATAATTTTTGAAGTATTAGTATATAAAAATAATTTACCATCACTAATAATAGGTGAAGATGTAATTGAAGCACCAACTTTTATAAAATTTTCAACTTTTCCAGTTATCGCTGAGCTAATAATAATATAACCATTCTGTGTTACAGTATAAATTTTATTAGAACCCATAACAAAACCTACTATTCTTGTGTTTCGTTTTTTCTTTTTTAATATTTTTAAAATATTTGTAGAAGATATTATTTTACCAGTAGAAATGTCTATAATTACAAAATAACCGTTTTCAGTAACAATAAAAATATTTTCTTTATCTATAATTGGCGTGGCAACAGAACTTACATCTCTCTGCCAATTAACGTAGCCATTGTTTAAATCATAAGAGAAAATCGATGATTCAGTTGAAAAAATAATATTTTCGTCAGCTATTACAATATCTGAAGATTTAAAGAAATCAGACGCATGAGCAAGTGTGGATCCTAACGAATTGAATGACCACAACAGATTACCATTTTTTGCGTTGACTTTTAATAAATCGCCTGATGAAGTTACGGCAATTAAATAACCTTTTTTAGATATAGCCAAAGACAATGGGGATTGAGATTTTATAAATGATGATATTGAACGAACATTCCATCTAACAGAGCCATCTTTTATGCTTAATGAAAGCAGTCTGTTATCTTGATTTATTAAATATATCATATCATCAAAAATTTTTATTTTCGATTTTAGTGGAATTCCATGATTTTTTATCCAGATAAGATTTCCACTATCTAAATCTATCGAGTAAATAAATCCAATGTTATCAGCTATGTAAACTTTATTTTTATATATAGAAATAGTTAAGTTTTTATATACCTTTTTATATATTTTTTTATATATATTTTGTTTCCATTTTAATTTACCGCTATATCCGATTTTATAAATAGTTCCTCTATCATCTGAAAAAATTATACTTTTTTTGTGAGCTAACGGTGAATTTGTATTTTTTGATAAAGAAAATTTATTTTTTCCTATTCTTTTTTTCAAAAATTTGTTTTTTGTTCCAGTTAAATAAAGATTACCTAGATAGTTTTGATGATTAAGTCCTGACATAATCCATGATGAATTACTTTTAGGTTCTGATATTATAATTTTTGTTGAAATATTTTTTTCTTTTGAATATTTGCTTTCTGATGAATAAATTTTAGTTGTATTTTTTTTTGCTTTTTGCTCTTCCTCTAACTCAGCAATTTTTCTCTTTTCATCTTCGTCACCTTTCCAGATTCCTGATTTATTATCGAAAGAACAACCAAAAAGTAATACAAAAACTAAAAAAAAATATATATATTTTTTTTTATTCATTCGAAATGATTGTTAGTTGAAGTCTTGCATGACTATAAAGATCTGCATGCAAATTCTTTATATTAAAAATTTTTTGATAAAATTCTATAGCCTTAATATTTTCCTTTTTTGAGATAAAGTAATCACCCATTAATATCAAAGCATGGGCTTTCCAGACCGTTTCATCATCACTTAATAGAGGTTTTAATGATTGTAATAATTCTGACTCACTAGAGGAATCTGAGGTTAATAACGCCTTTTTATAAATCAGCAAATTTCTCATTTCATTTGTAAAAGTATTATTATCTAATAATTGTGTAAATAAATTTGATAGTTCATTGCTATCTTTTATTAAGTTTTGGTTAATTAATAAAAATAAACTTAATGATGAATATGTGGGATCGCTAGAAGAAATAATATTCTTTAAAATTTTGGTAGCTGTTTCTTTGTTTCCGCTTTCAAGATATATTTTTGCTTCTACATAGCTTTCCGCAAGGGAAATTTTTTTCTTCTCTTTATTATCCAAGTATAAATTAAAGATTATAAATAAAATAGCAATAATTGAAGTAAAAGAATAAATTAAAATTTTATTTGATTCATAAAATTTTTTTAATTTTGATTTTTTTGTAATATCATACTGTACCTGTAAGTTTTCTGTCATATAAAATATCTTTCAATTATAAATATATTTTTTAGAAGGAAATTTTCTTAATCTAACATCTTTGCTGTATGTTTTTACAGACTTTTCTATAATTTTTTTTAAATTAGAATATTTTTTTACAAATTTTGGGTAATAATCGCTCATACCAAGCATGTCATCTATTACTAATATTTGTCCATCACATTGCTTCGATGCTCCTATACCAATCGTTGGGACTGAAACACTCTTTGTTATTTTCTTTGCCAAGTTTTCAACTACACATTCTATAATTATAGCAAAAACTCCTGAGTTAGAAATGATCTTTGCATCATCTAATATTTTTTTTTGTTGACTTAAATCTTTTCCTTTTACTTTAAAATTTAGAGAAGTTTGAGGTAATAAACCGACATGACCCATAACTGGAATTTTCTTTTTTGTAAGATATTTAATTATATTTGCAACTTTTTTTCCACCTTCTAACTTAACTGCATCACATTTTGTCAATCTAATTACTTTTTTAGCATTTTTATATGCATTAAATTTATTTGTATAAGTTTTATAGGGCATGTCAAAAACTACTAGACTTTTACTTGTATAATCTTTTACGGCTTTAGCATGTAAAATCATTGTTTGTAATTTTACATCTCTAGTGCTTTTCATTCCGTACAAAACCATTCCTAGTGAATCTCCAATTAAAATTATATCACAATATTTATCAGCAACTTTTGCAATGGTTTTTGAATATGCTGTTAAACAAACAATCGGATTTTTTCCTTTTTTTTTTTTAATTTTACTAATCGTTACTTTTTTCATTTTCAGGTATTAATTTATTAAACTTTTTACGCACTTCTTCCTTTTTTGAACAAAAAGTTTTACAAACCATAGAAAATTTTTCTATTAATTCTTTTGCACGATCATAATCTGATTGTTTTATCTTAAGGATTGTTAGCATATATATAGCCTCATCATTTTTTGGATTTAATAATAAAACATTATTTAAATTAATCTCTTGCTCCTCATCGTTATCTTTCTCATAAAATATCTTTGCCAAATACAAATACGATTTTTCACTTTTGGGATCAAAAACTATATCTTTTTCGAATTGTATCTTTGATTTTTCATAATCTTTCTTTTTAAAAAATTCTATCCCCTTATCAAAAAAATTAGATTCTTTTGTTATTCCATTCGTACTTACTATTAAGAAAACAGCAAATATCATTGTTAAAAAAAAAATATTTTTAAATTTTATTTTCATGATTTATTCATTATGTATCATATTTTTAAAATACCTTTGCAAAAAATGTAAATTTCTTTAGACTCCTTTTTGCTAGATAGTGGTTTACAAATATTTACGTTTATAAAGGAATTTTTAGCCTTTTTGTAAATTTCTTCAAATATAGCTCCCATAAATACTTTGGATAAAAAAACACCGTCTTTACTTAGGATCCCAATAGCTAAATTCATTGCCTCTAGGCATAGTTCACCTGTTCTAAAAGAGTCCAAAGTTTTGTTACCAGTCGTGTTAGCTGCCATATCAGATAAGACTACGTCTATTTTATTATCAAAATAAAGCATTATTTTTTTTTGTATATCCTTCTCTCTAAAGTCTCCTTTTATAAAGCTAATATTATTTATATTTTCCATATCTTTAATATCGATAGCTAAAATTTTTCCTTTACTTATTTCTTTTCTCGCAACTTGCGACCAACCACCCGGACATGATCCTAAATCTATTAATGATTTGCTTTTTTTTAGAAATTTAAATTTTTTGTCTATCTCAATTAATTTAAAAGCTGATCTAGATCTATAACCTTGAACTTTTGATTGATTAAAAAAACGATCTCTCTTTTGATTTATTAACCAATTTTTTGAAATTTTATTTTTTTTCAACTATTTCTATATTTATTAATTTTTATAAAATATCTTCGTCTTCCTCGTGGTGTTCTGCAGGTATCATTTTGTTTTTGCTTCTAAAATGAAAATAACTTATTGGAATAACAATTAAATAAGCTAAACCACTAAAAAATAAAGTCTCAAAAGTATAAAAAATTAGAAGACTTACATAAATTCCAATTCCTAATAATAAAAATATTGTTAAATTTCTTGGAATTATAATTCTCTTAAAAGAATAAGTTGGTATTTTACTTACCATTAAAACTGAGGTTAATAAAATTGTTATGGAGCTTACAGTCGAATAATTTTTAATTTCAATAAGACCGCTTAAACTAAATATTAATGGTAATAGTACAAGACCAGCTGCAGCTGGAGAAGGCACGCCTTCAAAAAAATTTATTTTCCATGATTGATTTTCATTAATAGTTGTTAGGTTAAACCTGGCTAACCGAAGCGCACAACATACTGAATAAATTAAAACAAGCATCCATCCTAATTTCCCAATTTCATTTAAAGTCCAAAAATACATTACAAAACCAGGAGCTACCCCAAAACTTATTACATCGGTGAGAGAATCTAGTTCTTTACCAATATTGGATGTTCCTTTAATTAATCTAGCAACTCTTCCATCCAATGTATCCAGAATTGCAGCAAAACCTATAGCAATTACCGCCATTGAATAATTTAAATCTATCGCGAATTTAATAGAGCTCAATCCCAAACAAACTCCAAAAATTGTCAAAGCGTTTGGTAAAAGCATTTTTGGATTTTTTTTTGTAATTAGTTTAAATTCTTTTTTATTTTCTATCATTTTACTTTTTAATTGCTAACAAAGTTTCTCCAGCTGCTGTATTTTGTCCTTTATTCACTAATAACTTATAGTTTTCAAAAAATAGATCTACCCTGCTTCCAAATCTTATCATACCAAATCTATCTCCTTGTGAAATACTGTTACCTTCTTTAACATCACAAACTATTCTTCTCGCGATCATACCAGCTACTTGAACAATCACAATTTCTTCTTTATTTGAATTGATCATTTTTACATAATTTCTTTCATTGTCTTCACTAGACTTATCGAGAGTCGCATTAATATATTTTCCTGGTTTATAATAAATTTTTTCTATTTTCCCAGAGCAGGGAACTCTATTAACATGACAGCACAAAACGTCCATAAAAATGCTTACTTTGGTAAATTTTTTATTTTCTAAACCTAATTCAATAGGCCCATTAGTTTCTATAATTTGAGTGATTTTTCCATCAGCTGGACTTACTAAATAATTTTCATCATTGATAGGAAATCTTTCTGGATCTCTAAAAAAATAATATACCCAGATTGTTATTACTAAAGCTATTAATCCTAAATAATTATTAATGAGCAATAAAACAAATGTAATTACTGCTGCTATAGCAACAAACCTGTAACCTTCCGGATGTAGTTTTTGTGCAATAAATTTAAACATAATTTAAACTCTTTTTAATTTTAAGCTAATATGTATATTTAATAATTTAATTCAATTAATTAAAATAAAAATTAATGGCTAAAATTAAAGTAAAAAACCCTATTGTCGAGATGGATGGCGATGAAATGACCCGAATTATATGGGATTTTATCAAAAAAAAACTCATTTTACCTTATTTGGATTTAAATATTGAATATTATGATTTAGGAATTAAAAATAGAGATATAACTTCCGATAAAATCACAATCGATTGTGCCAAAGCTATTAAAAAATTTGGTGTTGGAATTAAGTGTGCAACAATCACACCTGATGAAAATCGTGTTAAAGAATTTAAATTAAAAAAAATGTGGAGATCTCCTAACGGTACTATAAGAAATATTTTGGGAGGTACTGTTTTTCGAGAGCCAATCATTTGTAAAAATATACCTAAGCTTGTTCCTAGCTGGACTAATCCTATCGTTATAGGAAGACATGCTTTTGGTGATCAATATAGGGCAACAGATTTTAAAGTGCCTGGCAAAGGTAAGTTAGAAATTAAATGGACATCGGAAGATGGTAAAGAAAAAAAAGAATTTGAAGTTTTTAATTTTAATGGCCCTGGTGTTGCTCTGTCAATGTATAATTTAGATGAATCTATTAAAGATTTTGCAAGAGCTTGTATGAATTATGGATTAAATAGAAAGTGGCCTGTTTATCTTTCGACTAAAAATACTATTTTGAAAAAATATGATGGTAGATTTAAAGACTTGTTTCAAGAAGTTTTTGAAAAAGAATTTGAAAGAAAATTTAATGAAAGAAAAATAACTTATGAGCATAGACTTATAGATGACATGGTTGCATGCGCAATGAAGTGGAATGGAAATTATATTTGGGCATGTAAAAATTATGATGGAGATGTGCAATCTGATACGATTGCTCAAGGATTTGGCTCTTTGGGTCTTATGACTAGTGTTTTAATGTCACCAGATGGTAAAACTATAGAATCTGAGGCTGCACATGGAACTGTAACAAGACACTTTAGATTACATCAGCAAGGTAAGGAAACTTCAACAAATCCCATAGCTTCTATTTTTGCATGGGCAAGAGGTTTATATCATAGAGGAAAACTGGACGCTAACGAAGATTTGAAAAATTTTGTGAAAGCTTTAGAAAAAGTTTGTATTAAAACTGTTGAAGATGGATCTATGACTAAAGATCTAGCACGATTAATAGGCAAAAATCAAAAATATCTAACTACAAATCAATTTTTAGAAGTAATAGACGTTAATCTAAAAAAAATTCTTAATTAATTTTTTTTGTTACTGCCTTAAAAGCTTCTTCAACTTTATCTTTATTTATTCCTCCAGCTTGCGCAAAATCTTTTCTTCCTCCACCGCCTTTACCACCAAGTACTTCTGAAGCAATTTTGACAAGTGCTACTGCATCATATTTTTTAGTTAATTCATTTGTTATACCTACTGCAACACCGACTTTTTCTTCAAAAGTCGAAAATCCAACTACAATACCTTTTTTTATTTCCTTTTTACTTTGATCTACTACATTTCTTAGCTCTTTTGTCGGAAAATCCATAAGAACTTGATATCTTAAAATAAAAGAACCTATTTTTTTGTCCTTAACAACGTTCTTGTTTTTATCCTTAATAATATTTTGAATTTTAATAGAATCTAGTTGTTTATTAAGGTTTTTAATATTTTCTTTTATATCTAAATCTTCTTTATAATCTGGCTTTGCTTTAAAACTTAATAACTCTTTTTTAACTAAATCTATCTGATCCTTTAAACTTCTTTCTTTTAAATTTTTTTCTTTTTCTAATGATTTTTCATAATCTTCCAATTGCTTTTGCCTTAACGCCTCTACTCTTCTGACGCCAGCTGCAATTGATGATTGGCCTATTATTTTAAACTTTCCAATATCTTTTGTATTTCTAACATGTGTACCGCCACAGAGTTCAGTAGAAAAATAACCTTCATTTTCCTTGCCCATAGATAAAACTCTAACTTCATCTCCGTATTTTTCTCCAAACATAGCTAAAGCACCTTTTTCCACAGCTTCTTTGGGTGTCATAATTCTAGTTTTAACATCTGCTGCTGTATTTACCATGTCATTGACATATTTTTCTACTTTTTCAATTTCTTTTTTTTCAATAGGTTTATTGTGGCTAAAATCAAATCTAAGTTTTTCCGGACTTACATGAGAGCCTTTTTGGGTAACATGTTTTCCAAGAGTTCTTCTTAAGGCTTCATGAAGCAAGTGTGTTGCTGAATGGTATGCTCTGGAACTGTTTCTTCTACCAGTATCAATTTCCATGTTTACATTTTGATTAACTTTTAAAATACCTTTATCTACTTTTCCTAAATGAACATGAAGATCTCCCATTTTTTTTTGAGTATCTTCAATAATTACTTTGCAATCATTAGAATAAATAATTCCTTTATCACCAACTTGACCTCCAGATTCAGCATAGAAAGGAGTTTGATTTGTTACTATCTCTATTTCATCTCCAGCCTTTGCTTCGTTAACAAAATCTTTACCTTTTGATATTTTAAGAACAACTCCTTCAAGTTTATCAAGCTCGTAACCCAAAAATTCTGTGGGACTAAGATTTTCTCTAACCTTAAACCATTTTTCTTCTAGTGACTTATCGCCAGATCCTTTCCAGTTAGCACGTGCCAATTTTTTACTTTTTTCCATTTCCCTATCAAAACCAGCGCTATCAACTTTAATATTTTTAGCTTTTAAAATATCTGCCGTAAGATCTAATGGAAAACCATAAGTATCATATAATTTGAAAGCGATTTCTCCAGGAAAAGAATTATTTTT